>CATJNN010000097.1 GCA_949742185.1 uncultured Clostridia bacterium
AAACTCCGCCCTGTTTAAACAGGGCGGAGTTTTTTACCGCTGCGTTATTATTTTTTATCAGTTTTCGACGGCGGCGTCGGATGCGGCGGAGCAAAATTGTTAAGCTCCTGATAGGACGCATATTCATACTCCGTCGCAGGACGGGCGGGAATCGAGCCTGTGCAGTCCATTGTTGACGCGCATGTCATTTCGTTATCCTGAGTCGACTCAATCGGGGGGTTTTCATTAAATTTTTCTGTGTATGCCTGAGCGAGAAGCACATCCTCGCTGTCTGCAAAACCAACGTCGGGCGCTGAATTCACCATATTAGCCTTAACGGCTTCTTCTGTCGGCGCTTTGTGGAAACCCTTTTCATTTTTCATTATTCATCAGTCCTTTCAGATTTATTTTTATACTATTATCTGAAAATATACTGAAGAAATTTTTACAAATTAAGCGTATCAATCCTGTCTCCGTCTAAAGACTTTAATGTAAACACGTTATCGGCAAGCGTCATATATGAATTAACGTTTCCTCCCTTTGGAATAGAAACTGAACCGGGATTTATGAAAATATGTTTTTCTGTTTTGCGCATTTCTGATACGTGCGTGTGTCCATACAGAAAAATATCCCCGTTCTTTATCGGAGGCATGTTATTTTCGCTGTATAAGTGTCCATGCGTGGCAAATATCGCACGGCTGTCAAGCGGAACCATTATATAATCGGCAAAAGCCGGAAACTCAAGCACCATTTGATCAACCTCGGCTTCGCAGTTGCCGCGAACGCATAAAATTTCATTTTTAGCTCCGTTCAGCATTTTAATCACACTTTTCGGCTCATAGCCGCGCGGCAGGTCGTTGCGCGGTCCGTGATACAAAAGGTCGCCCAAAAGAAGCAGCCTGTCGGCGCGCTCACGCTCGTACGCCCGAAGAAGACGCTCACAAAAATACGCCGAACCGTGTATATCAGACGCAATCATAAATTTCATTTATATATATCCTTTCTTCATAGATTTTAATATTTACATATATATTTCTTTTTAGCGAGTTTCGTATATTTTAATACAAATCCGCTCTTAGCGTCGGTATAAGCGTCGCGGTTATGCTCATATTTTTTCCATAAAGACAGTTTGATTTTCTCATATTGCTTTGCCAGCTCAGGATTATCATTCATGTAATCACGAAAATACAGCTCATCATTGTCTCCCTCATACCGCAAATGCAGATGAAACACTTTTTCGGCAAAGCCGGCGTTTGTGTATCCTTTGTTAAACGACATCCGTTCGTCATCTTCGGACATGCATATATATCCATTATCAGTAAGCGGCTTTTTTATGTTTTCCATTAACATATTTTGAGGTATCTCCATGAGTATATCAATAATCGGCTTTGCCCATATATTTTTTATCGCGGTGCTTCCTATATGATAAAGCTTTATGTCCTTTGACGGCAGAAGTCCCGTCAATCTCTTAATCTCCTCTATATACCAATTGCTCCAGCAGGCTTTATGTTCAGTCAGCATTATAGGAAACAGCTCCCATAATTCTTCTAAACTCATCTCAGATAACGATTTGCTCATACCAACCTCCAAGGCTCGTTTAATATAAATAATAATATCATTGTTTAAATCCAAATGCAATTATATTTTTGATGGAACCGGCAGAAAATTACCAAAAATTTATCATTGAATTTTGTTGACGTATATGCTACAATAAAAATGCAGAAAGAAACTGGTATACAGTTTGTCCTTATTACATATTCAAAAACAGCGTATCGTTTTTAACGGCACGCTGTTTTTCTGCATATTAATCAATACCCCATAACCGATAGTCTTTAATTTTTATTTTCTAACCATTTTATATATCCTCAAGACCGCTACTGCATAAGCACACTTAAAAGCTCAGATAAATCGCCTGCAATATAATCTGCGCCTGCTTTTTCAAGCTCGCCCTCCTCGGCGTAGCCGAAACGCACGCCGCAGGAAGCTATATTACATTTCTTTGCGCCCAGTATGTCGTGCTTTCTGTCGCCGACCATTATAATTCTGTCCGGCGGACATCCGAGCTTTTCCATCGCATATGCAATAACCTCGTCCTTATTATTGCGCGTTCCGTCAAGTTCCGCGCCGCATATAAGCTTAAAATAAGGACGCAGACGGTATTTCGCCATGATTTTTTCTGCAAATACGCGCGGCTTTGAAGTGGCAAGCGCAAGAATATGACCGCTGTCCACCAGCGTTTGCAGAACGTCATGAATTCCATCGTACGCTTTATTTTCAAAAATACCAATTTCAGAAAAACGCTCGCGGTATTTTGCCACCGCTTCAAGAGCTTTTTTTTCGTCAAATCCATAATACTCATGAAAAGAGTATACAAGCGGAGGACCAATAAAGCGCATTAGTTTTGAATAATCAGTCTCATGTATTCCAAAATACTCAAGCGCGTATTTAACGCAGTTTGTAATTCCTTCCTGCGGGTCTGTAAGCGTACCGTCGAGATCGAAAAATATATATTTGTATTTCATAAGCTCACCTCTGTAACGGAATTATAACACAGCATAAGCCAAAAATCAACAATACGCCAATCAACTGAAAAACCGCAGCGGCTTCTGCCGCTGCGGCAAACATTAAAATAATAAAGACCTCAATCTACTTCTCCTCTTCAACCACAAATTCACCCGCTTCATCCTGGCTTATTATAAAACTGCGCGCCTCTGTTTCGCCTTCCTCCTCTGAAGCGACATTAACGATATCGTCCTCGTCTTCATCTTTTTCCTCCAGCAGCTTCTGAACCGCCGCAGGGTCTGCCTTAGATGCGTCAAGCGGAAGGACGAACATCGCATGCGCCGCCGTATAGCTCGGATTAAAGCTTATGCTTCCGTCATCGTTGATAATAAAGTTCTCCGTTCCCGGAGCCATAGGCAGTCCCTCGCCCATTTCATACATCGCCATATAAACCGTATGGTCTGCAAATATTTCAAGATTGCTGCATTCAAATATGAAATAATCTGTGTATTCGTCATCGTCTATAAATTCGCTTCTTCCGCCGCCTATTGTAAACGCGTTTACCTCCCATGGCTTATAACCTGAAACAAGCGGCGTAATCATAACTCCCGGATACTCCGAAAGGGGCTTGCCGTCCGCGCGCGACACTGCGCCCACAACATAGCTCTTATCCTCGTCAGCGTTTTCAGTATAGCAGCTAAGTCCTTTTCCGGACGCAATTCCAAAAAGATGGAACGTGTAGTCTCCGCTTGTCTGCGGCTCAAAATTAAAGCGCGTATCTCCATCTGAGAAAACCTCTGAAAGTTTCTTCTCGTCAAAACGGCTTGCAATTTCCTTTGGCGAAAGCAAATGATAAGACGCAAACGCCGTTGCCGATACAATCACCGCGACAATCGCCGCAACCAATGGTATGCTTATTATTTTTTTATGCTTCATATTCATGTTATCCTCCTCTATTTTCCTCTTTGTCAGCTCTGAAACCCTGTCCGGCGAGGCTGCTGTGTATGAGCTAAGCTGTATCTCTTCATCTCTGAAATTATCCAGCATATCCTGCAAATTAATTTTCATTGTATGTAACCTCCTTGCTCCAGCAGCGTTTTTAGCTTCTCTCTGCCTCGTTTTAAACGGCTCTTAACCGTTTCTCTGTTTAAATTCATTTCTTCGGCAATGCAGGCTGTCGTCTGGTTATAATAATAGTGACGCACCATAATCTCTCTGCTGTCCGCGCCGATATTTTTCAGCGCGTTCTCTACAGCACGGCGTTGCTCGTTTCGCTCCAGCGAAACAAAAACGCTTCCGTCGTCTATTATTATACTATCCTCCTCCAGTTCGTCGCACGGAACTTTAAACGCGCGCAGATACGACCTGGCCTTATTACGGGCAGCGGACGCAAGCCAGCCGCGCAGCCGACACGCTTTAATCGCGCGTCTGTTTTTCCACAGTGCGAAAAATACGTCGGAGGCAAGCTCCTCAACAGTCTCCTCAGATACAAACGCGCCAAGCTGATTTGCGGTAACCGCGGACACATATCCCGTATAATTATGCATAATTATTTCCAGCGCGCTCTGGTCGCCTTTTTTTAACTGTTTCAAAAGCTGTTTCTCTTCCATTTATTTACCACCTCAAGGTTTTTTGTTTTTCAAGGCCTTCACTATATATAGACGCAGAAAAACTGCTTTTGGGTTCAGGCAGGAATGATAACATAAATTTTATTTCCTTGATATATATTTTTCTATACTGTATTTAAGTTGTCTTGCCTCGGGATAATCGCCGTTCAAATCAAAGCCGCAGAAAAGCAGCTCCGCGTTGCCGATTTTTACTTCAAACAGCGGAGAAGCGCAGGTATTATCAAAAAAATTCGGCACAGTTTCAACAATCGCGTCCGCCACCCCGTCAAACTCAGAAATATCCATCCCGACAGCATTATCCAAAAGTTTCTTCCATTGATAGTCCGGATATTTGTCTGTAGGAAAGTCATCAAACACAGGATGTTTATCATCAATCATCGCTCCGCACGGTTTCTGAGAGGGAAAATGCACCGGAGACCAAAACACAGGAATAAAACTTCCCTGTATAGGATTGTCAAAACACTCTCTTGTTACAACAGCTCTCCCTCCGTCTGCACAAATGCGCTCCAAATCTCCGCGAGTTCGTATATACCGCGCATATTCGCCTCCCCCGTCCGGCGCAAAAACAAATACCCGCCATGAATTTTTATACTCTCCGACTGAAACCGTAACGTCAAGCTTAGCGGACTTTGTTATCCCGTTTAACGGCGCGCTGATTTTATTATCTCGCGTCGCGTATTCATAAAAAAGCTCGTCTCCGTTATAAATGCTGACAATAAATTTCGGATTAGCAATTTTATTTTCACCAAAATCATATAAATCAAGTTCGGCTTCAAGATTTTCGTCGTTGGTAAATATTCTTTTAGACTTAAACAACGGAACAACGACGCCGCAAAATTGTCTGAATTTATCAGGTTCAATCAGTCCTTTGCTCCGGCAAAATACATCTAAAATACCGATTGTCGCCGTGCTTTGTCCCGTATAATCGCAAAGCGAGAGCAGCTCAAAGCCGCCGAAGCCCTTTGTGCGCAAAGCCGCTTCAATATCTTCTTTATACAGCTTCACTGCCAAATCCCCCGACGCTTTAATATAATTGTTCAGTTTGTCATACACGCCCCTATCAAGCATATGCTTCTTTATCGCGTCAAGATTAACGGGCAGCATATTTCCCGTATAGCTGTCAATCAAATTCACATTTGGATACACGCAATACTGTCCAATTTCAAACGATACAATCGGCACATTGACGTCGGAAACAGCCGCGGAATAATCAAGATATGTGCCCTCTCCGATTTCATCATGAAAACATTGTATTCTTACGCGTCTGCCGCCCGCCTCATACGCGCACAAATAATCCTCGCACGGCATTACGGGATGGTCAAAATTAGTCGTAAGCGTATAAAGCCTTCTGCGGTCGTATGCTTTTACGCATGTGGTTATATCGTTTAAAAGTTCAAAATCACCCATATTTTCATTTCCGTTTGAAAACATAATAAACGACGGATGATTTCCGTAAGTTTTTGATATTGTAATTGCCTCCCGCAAAAAATATTGCCTGTGAGCAGCGTCGTCACCAAGCTCTAACGCGCACACGTCTCTGTTAAGCCACATTGGCATTTCCGCAGACACATACACCCCCGCCTCGTCCGCCGCGCAAAACGCGCACTCCGGCGGACACCACGCATGAAAGCGCACATGATTCAAACCATAGCTTTTAACAATTCTAAATCGTTCTCTCCAAAAATCAATATCCATATTCGGATATCCCGTGAGAGGAAAAATCGCGCAGTCGGTTGTTCCCCGAAGCGACAGCGTTTTACCGTTTAACAGCATTCGCTTGCTATCGCTCTTAATTGTTCGCATACCAAACCGAACCGTTTTTTCATCATCGTTTCCGTCGCATATATATTTCACCGTAAGCTTATATAAATCGGGATGAAACTCGTCCCAATACTGTATATCCTCCATATCGTAGCGTATATAATCAACCTGCTTGGAGTTATACAGCTTCACCTGATACCGCCTCGCCGGTCCGCGCGCGCCGTTTGGCGCAGTCGCCTCCAGTTCCAAAAAAGCGTCTTTATGCACAAACGGCGAATGTACGCCGCACGTTTCAGTCACCTTAACGTTTATCCCTGCGTCGTCGGGATAAATCTGGATATTATCAATATGATAAATCTCTTCATACCGCAATTCAATTCGTCCTACAATACCGTTCCAGTAACCTTGCGTATCAACACTGTAGCCGCTTGCCATGAAATCAATATTAACAAGGTTTCTGTTGTCAATTTTCAATGTAAGCGTATGCTTTCCGGACGTTATTTTACCCGTCAGGTTATGCACATGGGGAGCTGAAAGCTCAATAATCTGTCTGCCGATTTTAATATCGTCAATCCACAGTTCAGACGCTATATTCACACGTTCTAAAAACAACTTCACGCTTTTTCCGTCTGCTTCGTCAGGAATGTCAATGTCTCTTTGCAGCCAAAGCGGGGCAATGTATTCGTATCTTTCTCTCGGCGCGCGAACCGCCTCCGCTGAAATTTTATCATAATACTGCCGTCTCTTTCCTATATGATTTTCACATGCCGTCCCCGGCAGCTTAAATCTGTTTTCAGGGAAACGCTCCCCCCTATACTCATACGCCGCGTCCTCGTCCGTTTTATATCGCCACATCCCGCTTAAATCAATAATTTTCACTGCCGCGTAACCTCCTGCGATTTATTTTGAATATATTATATACAACCGCGTAAATCACTGTCAACTCGTTTATAAATTTTAATTATCATGTTTACACAAAAACAATATGACGGCAATATTTACAACTTTTTTAAGCCAAAAAAAATAAAATCCGCAAAATGTATAAAAAGTTCTTGCATTTTTGTTTCATATGTGATAGAATAGTTTGGTATTAAGATTAAATTACTCGGAGGTGAAAAAATATGCCTAATATTAAATCAGCTAAAAAGCGTGTGAAGGTTATTGAAAAGAAAACTTTAATTAATCAAATGCATAAAACTGCGCTTAAAACTGCTATTAAGAAGTTTGAGGCTGCGGCTGCGGCAGGCGATGCGGAAAACGCAAAGACGCTTTTTAATCAGGCCGCTAAAAAGCTTGACCAAGGCGTGTCTCAGGGCATTATTCATAAGAATAAGGCCGCTAGAAAGAAATCCCAGCTTGCTTTAAAATTAGCGAAACTCGGCGCGTAAAGCGTTTATCGGGCTTTTATATAAGCCCGATTTTTTTATGTTCTTTTAATTAAGATTTTTTACCAAATTATTATTTTATCAATAATTCCAAAAGCTGTTTTATAAACAGCTTTTTTATTATATGCATTTATAAATCAAACATGGAAACTCCATATGCGCTTGATGCGAATACGCATTTTCATTAAATAAGATTTAAAAGTAACAGCAAAAACAGTCAGAAACTAAATCTCATGAATTGTTTGAATTTCTTTTATTATTTTGTTCTAAAACTTGTCCCTTTTCAATACATATATAAAGAACAACATAATACGAAAGAGGTGTAATACATGGTGATTGCAATTAATGAACAGCAGGGAAACGCGCTTCACTTTTTTTCATATCTGCCGCCGGAGGTGCGCAAACGGCTTTACGGAGTTAAAGCGGACGAGCTTGAAGAAGTGCGGCTTAGATTAGGCGCGCCGGTTATGCTTTATTTCTCTGACGGATACCGTTTTTTAGCCAAAACCGACGGATTAACTGACAACTCTCAGATGTCGTATATATGCACACGAGCTGACATATCGCGTGCCATGGAGCTTATAACAGCGTCGTCTGTATACGCTGTTGAGGAACAGATAAAGCAAGGATATGTAACGATTGCAGGCGGACACCGCATCGGTATTTGCGGGCAAGGGGTAATAACCGGAGGAGAGGTGTCGTTTATAAGCTCCATATCAGGCATGAATTATCGTTTTGCCCATGAACATACGCATATTGCGGACCCGCTTCTTCCTTATATTATGGATAATTCAAGGGTACGAAGCACTCTTCTGATTGCGCCTCCGGGCTGTGGAAAAACCACAATGCTCCGCGACATTATCCGTATGCTGTCAAGCATGGGAAAAAAAGTGAGCGTTGCCGACGAACGCGGCGAGCTTGCAGGCGATTTTTCCGGAAGTTCCCGTTACGATTTAGGCTTCGGCACAGACACACTTTCTCATGTGGACAAGTCGCATGCTATGCTTATGCTTCTTCGCAGTATGTCGCCCGACGTTATTGTTACAGATGAAATCGGCGCCGACTGCGACTTCTCCGCGATTGAAAAGCTTGCGCACGCAGGAGTTGGCGTAATCGCAAGCGTACACGGCAAAAACAGAGCGCAGACTCTCGGCAAAGGAAAAACGGACTTTTTTGAATGCTTCATAACGCTCGGCAGAAGCGAAAACGGTGAATTTACCGTTGAGGAGGTATACGCGTGCTGACAAAACTCATCGGCAGCGCATGCATTTTCTGCGGCTCGCTTTGGTTTGGTTTTTACAAAAGCAACATTCTTCGCAGACGCGAGAAATATCTTTCGCAAGTAATCACCTTTCTAAAACTTTTAGAGGTTGAGATACATTTTTCAGCCGCGCGGCTCGGCGAGGTGTTTAGCCGTATCAGTGAAAGAGTATATCTGGGCGGGCTTTTGGAACTCGCGGCAGAACGTTTTGCTA
>CATJNN010000098.1 GCA_949742185.1 uncultured Clostridia bacterium
CTTTTAATGCTTCATCACATAATGATACCGAGCTTAGTCATAACCCGAATCTTGAAATTTCATATATTGTCGCACCACCGAGAATGGCATATTATATGCAGTATAGCACGCGCATTTATAATATTTACCTCAAATATATTGCGCCGGAGGACATTCACGTCTATTCCATTGACGAGGTGTTTATTGACGTTACCGATTATCTCAACACATATAAAATGACAGCGCACGAGCTTGCAATGAAAATGATTAAAGATGTTCTGTTGGAAACAGGTATTACCGCAACAGCCGGAATAGGCACGAATATGTATCTTGCTAAAATAGCTATGGACATTGTTGCTAAGCGTGTAGAACCTGATGCAGATGGTGTTCGTATAGCTGAACTGGATGAGATGTCGTACAGAAAACAACTTTGGGACCATCGCCCGCTTACTGATTTCTGGAGAGTGGGGCGCGGCTATTCAAAGAAGCTGGAGCAGAACGGTCTGTTTACAATGGGTGATATTGCGCGGTGCTCAATAGGTAAACAGAGTGAGTTTTATAACGAGGAACTTTTGTACAAGCTGTTTGGCATTAACGCTGAACTTCTGATTGACCACGCATGGGGCTGGGAACCTTGCACTATGGCTGATATTAAAGCGTATAAGCCGCAGGATAACAGTATCGGTTCAGGGCAGGTGCTTTCCTGCGCATATAACGCTGATAAAGCAAGACTTGTTGTAAGAGAAATGGCAGATATGCTCTCATTGGAGCTTGTTGAAAAGGGGCTTGTGACCAATCAGATAGTGATGACTGTCGGTTATGATATTGAAAATATATCAAATCCGGAAATACGGAAGAAATATAAAGGACCGGTTACAACTGATATGTATGGCAGAAAACTGCCCAAGCATGCGCACGGAACCCAGAATATCAGCAAAAAGACATCATCAACCAAGCTGATAACCGATGCCACTATGGATTTGTACGACAGGATTGTAAATAAGGACTTGCTAATAAAACGCTTGTATGTTACTGTAAATCATGTTGTGGATGAAAAATCAGTTTCGGAACAAAAGAGTTATGAACAGCTTGATTTATTTACCGATTATGAGGAAACACAGAAAATCCGAAGACAAGAAGAACAGGAACTACAAAAAGAAAAGGATATTCAGCACATCATACTGGATATTAAAAAGAAATTTGGCAAAAATGCAATACTTAAGGGAATGAATATGCAAGAGGGTGCAACCGCTAAAGACCGAAACAATACAATCGGCGGTCACAAGGCATAGGGGAGAATGGCTATGGATAACAATAATCAGCATAAATATGACGATATAATCAATATGCCTCACCATGTTTCACGCAGACATAAACAAATGCCGGTATCTGACAGAGCCGCGCAATTCTCACCGTTTTCAGCTTTATCGGGCTATGGCGACGCAGTTAAAGAAACTGCTCGTCAGACCGATGGACGCATATACCTGTCAGATGACACAAAGGCGCTTATTAACGATAAAATACGAATACTAAGTGAAACGTCAAGCAGCGAACCGATTTTAATAACACATTTTGTTCCGGATGATAAGAAAACCGGCGGAGAATATATAACGGATACGGGGACAGTAAAAAAGATAGATGGGTATAACAAGGTTATAAAAATGAGTGACGGCGTAGTAATAGCGTTTAAGGATATTTTAGAGATTGACGGAAATATATTTAATTCCTTGTATGAATAAGGTGATTTGTATGATTAACTACGAAATAAAATACTCAAAAAGGAAAACGGTTGCAATATATATTAATCCAGATGGCAATGTTGAGGTCAGATGTCCGAAAAGAACAAGAAAATCTGATATTGAAGGCTTTGTATCCCAGAAACAAGAATGGATTGAGAAAAAACTATCGGAACTGAACAATCAGAGTAAAATTATTTTGAGAGCTGGAGAAACATCACCGTATTTGGGCGATGGGTACCCTATTTTACACACAGACGGCGAAGAAGGGTTTTATAATCGAGCGTTTTATATACGCAAATCAGAAGACGAACAGTATGTGTATGATGCTTTAAAACGGATTTATATACAGAAATCAAAGGAAATCATACCGTTAAGAGTACATAAGTATGGGGAAATAATGGGATTATGTGCCTCAAAGGTAAGAATAACCTCGGCAAAGACAAGATGGGGTTCATGCAGCGCAAAGAATAGCCTGAACTTCACTTGGAAACTGATTATGGCTGATTTAGACACGATTGATTATGTTGTGGTTCATGAACTTGCCCACATAAAAGAGAAAAATCATAGCGAGAAATTCTGGAATCTGGTCGGATTATATAAACCAGATTATAAAGATTCTAAGAATAAGTTAAGAGATTTAGCGGTTCGGATACGTTGTGACGGTTGGGAAAAATAAAATTTTCGAGAAAAAACCGATTTTGAGTTGTAATTTGTCAATTACAATCGTATAATTTAGTGAAATCAAAATCAGTTAGGAGGTTTTATTTATGAAAAAGACAAAAATTATGGCGCTAATTCTCGGTATAGCACTGACTCTGCCTTATACAGTATCAGTTACAGCGGCAGAAATCCCAAGAGAGTCATTGCCGATATATGCGTCACAGGATGCGGCTGATGTCGCAAGCAACCTGATTAGAGGTACACTGGACAAAGTAAAGAACGGTATGGGCTACGCTGATGCAAGAATTGAAACGAACAACGCCATTTTCGCTGCGGTAATCAATAACCAAACAAAAGGCTATGGCTACGGAATATTGACAGAAATAGCGAATAATGCAATTTATGAGTACAGGGACTTGTATTTAAGACCAGATTACTACGCTCAATCAGAAGAAACTGTTAAATCTCTTATCTCAGACCTGATTGCAAATGTTGCATTGGGAACAATGACATATGAAGATGCACGAAAGGCTGCGTATACGAGGATTTACCGGACGGTTGACCCGTCATATAATCCGGATGACCTGTTTTTGGTGGACTTCTGTTACTGGGATATTCCGTCGATAGACTCAGCAATGTTTAACAGGGCGCGTAAGCTTCTGCTTGAGGCAGTTCCGAACGTGCAGGCAGAATAACAAATTAAATATGGAAAATACTTGCAAAAGCAGAACGAGTCTGATATAATATAAACATAAGTATCAGAGTTGTTTTTAGAACAATTACAGTTATCAGGTTACACAGTGTCTGGGAGTTTGGACTTTCAGGCACTTTTTTTCTTCTGCTTCTTTAAAAAGAAGCACAATTATCGGCAGACAGCAGACGATATTCTGTCTGTCAGCATCAGGAATAGAAAATTCAAAATCACTCAAGGAATCAGTCTTTGGGTGATTTTTTTATATAAATAGGAGCTGAGGCTCCCCTTACCATTTTTCCGGGGAGTGAACAGCACCCCGTTTATATATAAAAACTTTATCAGAAGGAGGTAGGTATATGCATAATTCCGCAGAAGACTATATGTTTTATTTGATTCCATATATTGCAGAGATTATTACCGCAGAGAAATTAACCGATGCGCAGAGAACACTGCAATTTGATGCGATTATGAGGCTGCAGGGAATTCTTAATCATTATAAGAAACTCGGTTACAGAGCAGATTTAATCTCTAAAATAGCAGAGAAAAAAGGCGCTATGATACGCACTGTCACGACTAAATCCGAAATGCTTAAGGTGTTAAAGCCGGATTGTCCGCGTTATGACGGCAATAAGTTTGTTGTCGGGAAATATAATGTTCCTGAAGAGGAGCTTATTTGCTGGTCAGAGGTATCGTTAAAATGCGGCAGACCGCTTATGGATATTGCCTGCAATCGCTATCTTGAAATATTCAAACAGGTTTATCCCGAATATGCATCGGAAGTACAGGGAGGTGTATAAACAAAATGAGTTTTGATTTATGTAAAGAAATTCGAGGGAGTATGACAGATTTTCAAAAGCTTACTCCAGAACTTGCAGAAACATTAGGCTGTGATGAATCTATGTATTCAGAATTGAAAGCTATTCTGGATAAGGCAGGATTGTCTGTTGATAATGTGGTATGCGATCCTAAACGGATATATCAAAATGTGTTTTATGCGGATTATGAAAACGGCAAATACTGTGAGATTTATTTGCAGCGCAGTTATCTTGAACAATTAGCTCAAATTTTAACTCTTAACTTTTCTTATCAAGGTAAAAATCCTTTCCTGATTTCAGAGGATTGGACACAATATTATTTCCACTCAGTTCCTGTTCCAATGGCTATATATGATTTTAGTCGCCGATACTTAACTATTCCTAAGAACCAAGTTTTTTCCATATGGCTCTTTATCCATAAAAGAATTGACTATTCATATGGATTATGGGACAGTACGCTTTTGGAATATGTATTTTCATATGCGCCGGAATGCAAAATACCTGCTCCCGATAATGACGGATATATTACAGTTTATCGCGGAATAGGGAATATGTCTCAGCCATATGAAAAGGCTATTTCGTGGTCGAGCAATCATATGAACGCATTATGGTTTGCAAACCATAACGGTCGGGGAACGGCTCTTCTTATTGGAAAGGTTAAGCCCTGCGATATTATTTCGTATCAGGAAGGATATTCAGAGGAAAATGAGGTCATTGTCCGTCCCGGAGCAGTAACACAAATCAGTCAAGAGGATTTTATTCCGGCTGTTGAAGAAAAAGTTGTCCCAATGATGACCCCCATATTCGATGAATTCATTAAGGTCGGAACCGCGGCAAAAAAACTGGGTTATCCTGCTGAAAGTCTGTTTCAGTATCATGGAATAAAGCATATTCTTCGCGTTCTGGCGCTGTCTTTGATTTATTTCTATAATTCAGGCGATAATTTATCAGATGAAGACAAGCAGATACTTATTTATTTCAGTATTCTGCACGATTACGGCCGCGATTCGGAAGAAACAGATGATAGTCATGGATACAAATCAGTTGTGAAAATACGCAAAAACAGACCCGGAGTTTCCGGTATCAAATTATCCCCAAAGGCTCGGCTTATAGCGCAATATTTAATCCGGTATCATAGTCTTGATGATGAAACCGGAGAAAACGCAATAAAACAAGAATCTAAATTCAGCCGCAGAGATAAACTTCGTGCAATCCATTTGTATCATATTGCAAAAGATATGGACGGATTAGACCGAGTACGATTTTGCGGACTGGATTACAGAATGCTCAGAACTGAGTTTGGTAAGAAGCTTCCTCTTATTGCGGGAGCGCTGCTAAAAGAACAACTTATCAATCTACTCAGTGAACATGATTTTGAGGAATGCATGCGAATAATAGCAGAAAAACAAAGAAAGGGGAAAATACAAAAGTATGAATAAAGTAAAAATAAAACAGATGAAAGAGCTTGTGGAAAAGCTCAACGCGGCAGACATTGCCTATTATAGGGATGATAATCCGATAATGACTGACCGTGAGTATGACAAATTATTTGATGAGCTGAAAAAGCTTGAAAGTGAAACCAATATTGTTCTTTCAGGCTCACCAACTCAGAAAGTATCCGGTGAAATCCTTGATGGACTGACAGAGGTTCGGCATTCAAAGCCAATGCTGTCTGCCGATAAAACAAAATCAGTTGAGGATTTAGTCAAATTTGCATCAGGGCGTGATGTGCTTTTGTCATGGAAACTTGACGGCTTGACGCTGGTATTGCGTTATGATAACGGTGAGTTGGTACAAGCGATTACACGCGGAAGAGAGGGGATAGTCGGAGAAGACGTAACTCATACGGTGCGGACGTTCCTCAATGTTCCTATAAGAATTCCTGACACTCGTCCGATAGAAATACGCGGCGAAGGTGTTATTTCTTGGGCTAATTTTGAAAAAATCAATCTTCACCTTGAGGAACCGTATACTCATCCGCGAAATCTCGCATCAGGAAGCACTCGTAAGCTGGACCCGAACGAGTCTAAGAAACGAATGCTTGAGTTTATTGCCTTTGACCTTGTAACTGATATCGGGTTATCAAAGAAAGTTGATCAGCTTATGTATCTTGCTGCGCAGGGCTTTGATGTTGTTCCATTTATTCAACTGTGTTCAGGCTCATCGGCGGAAACTATAAAAAAAGCAATAGACGGCTTTGAGCCTAAAACTTATGAATATCCGGTAGATGGCTTGATTATGGAGTACGATGATACCGAGTATGGTAAAAGCCTTGGTTCAACAGGACATCACGAGAACAGGTTGATTGCGCTCAAATGGCAGGATGAACTGTTTGAAACAAAATTCAGAGGAGTAGATCTTGCTACTACCAGAACCGGTATGGTGAGTATTACGGGATTGTTAGAACCTGTCACCATAGACGGAACTGTGGTCAGTCGCGCATATCTGCATAATCTGGACATATTCGATGACCTTAAGCTTGGCGTGGGAGATACAGTCAAAATATATAAGGCTAATATGATAATCCCACAGATTGCTGAGAATATGACTAAGAGCGGCAATTATGATTTCCCGATGCAGTGTCCTTGCTGCGGCAGTACACTGGAGATACGGAAAACTTCGGGCGGTACACGCCAGCTATTCTGTAAGAATCCGAACTGTACAGCTAAACTGATACAGAAATTCGTCCATTTCTGCGAAAAGACCAGGATGGGTATTGAAGGTCTTGCAGAATCTACGCTGGAAAAGTTTATCGGTCACGGCTGGATACATAACTTCGGTGATTTGTATGAGCTGGAAAAGCATCATAACGAAATCGTGAATACGGACGGTTTTGGTGAAAAATCATATCAGAGACTGCTCTCATCCGTAGAGCAGAGCCGTAAATGCACGCTTGCAAAGCTTATATCCGGTCTCGGCATTCCGATGGTAGGTAGACACGCCGGACGCGATTTAGATGCGTACTTTAACGGTTCGTGGACTGAGTTCGAAAACGCAATTAAATCAGGCTTTGATTTTACTACATTGCCGAACTTCGGCGAAACAATGCACAACAACATCTATAAATGGTATGCGGATGCGGAGGAAGCAAAGCTCTGGAGACCGCTGCTTGACAAAATCGAATTTATAAAGGAGACGAATACTATGAATATAAACCATAACACACCGCTTTTTGGAAAGACTATTGTTGCGACAGGCAAACTTATGAACTACACGCGTGATGAAATCCAGACAAAGATTTTATCGCTTGGCGCAAAACCGGCTTCTTCTGTTACTAAAAAGACTGATTATGTCATTTATGGTGAAAAAGCCGGCAGCAAGCTTACAAAGGCATTGGAACTCGGTATAAGAACCTTGTCGGAAGAAGAATTTGAGGACTTGATTTCACAGTAAAGTATATACTGTAATCATAATGACGGCGGAGTGTAACAGCTCCGCCATTTTTATGGATTAAATAAGATTGGAGGCTGCGATTATGGATAATGATGAATTGATATGCCACTGCGAAGGAGCATGCGGTTGCTGCGGGAGTCTAAATCTTGAATTTGGAACGATAGAGATAGTAGATGATAGCATCTATTATCCGTTTACCTGCTTGGATTGCGGTGCAGACGGCAAGGAATGGTATGATTTAAAATATTCAGAAACAAGAATGAATCAGTAAATAATGTTATGAAATATACAAAAAAGGAGCGATTGAAATGGTAAAAAGAAATATACAAATAACAGGAAGTCCGGTGTATCCGATTGTCAAAGGTTCATCGGCAATGATTACAGGTAAGGACGGCGGTACAACAAGAACCTCAAGGGTTGTTAAGGTTATAAAAGTATCTGATACGGAAATTCAGTTTGAAACGCTTAACAGCGTGTATCATCTGCACATCAAAGATTCGCCGTTGTCAGGAATGATGGTTAAGCAGACATTTCATATGCTTAACCTTATATGACGGGGGGTGTTTTGAATGTCAGAATATCCAAATGTAGAACTTGTATTGCCTGATGGCTCCGTTCTGCATGCAGATGCGATTAATGATGAGAATTTTCCAGCAATAGATATTAGCTTGACTTCAACAAATGGCGAAACTGACAAGGTTTGCTTTGTTGAATATAATCCGGAACGTGAGAATGGACCGGAGGTTTGTGTCGGAGTATATAATTCTAAGGAGGATAAAACGGTATATTATGATACATACATTCAGTGCAAAAACGAGAATAAAAAAATACATCCTTATGAGGAATGTGATTTCTATTCTATTGAAATGGATGCTGCAATGTCAGAAAAATTAATACATATTTGGGGATATATCTATCATAGCGGACATTACGAAGATAAACCTTACAGAGATTTGGAATATACGAATTTTATTGTCCCCTTGAAGGATTTCCTTGAATTAAAGAATGAAGGCGATTTAGAGCAGGCTGTGAAGAAAAAATGCGAAGCAAATACTTATATTGCAGATATAAGCAATGCAGAAGCGGCAAAACGTCTTGAATTATATTGTCGTTATCATATTATGCCGAACAAAGATGAACGGTCGAAACCGTTGCCGTATGAAGAAATTACAATGGATACACCGTGCGGCAGCTATGTAAATTATAAAATATGATATCACGCCATAAATGGCAGAAAGGGAATAATTATGGATAATATAAAATTATGCGATGCGACCAGACTGAGCTGGGGCGAAGCGGCATATCATCTCGGAAAATTCATCTCAAGGATACTGAAACGGGAAATCCACTGCTGTGCGCTACCGGATGGTACAGAACAGTATTGGGGACTTAGCGCTGTAAATACAACATTTACATTGGAAGATTTCAAGATTTTGCTCGCATACGTCAGAGCTGATGGAGAAACGTATAACGAAGCTATTCCGGATGATTCTAAGGACAGCAAATCGCTTGGTGAGCGATTATCCGAGGCATTACTGGAGAAAATGATAGCCTCTTCATGGGAGCATTTATCAGTTACAGAAGACGGGATATGGCTTATAGGGATTGACAGGGATAATATTACAATCCCTGAAATCGGTTCGGATATCCTTATGATTGACAATACTGCAGTTGAAATGCAGAAACTATTATCAAAAGATGAGTTTATAAATAAATTACCTAAATCATCAGCTACATTTTCTGATATTTATGATATATGCGAGTCAGAGTCATATATTAAGGATTACGGAAATGAGTTGTGCTGGAAATATTCAATTTGTGATGGTGAACATCCGGGAGTGTTTTTTGTTTTAGTAAAAGAAGGTATACTTTGTTTGCCATACAATGAGAGTACAGTTTTAGAGGAATATATAGATTTGTCATCAATTAAATTGTGTGATGTGAAAGATATGTCAAATTATTACAGCAGACTTAAGAGATTTTCGAGTTATATGTCTAAAATTTTGGACACAATGGTCAGATTTTTATATAACAGAGAGGAGCAAGAAAATGAAAAAGCCTAATATAGACTGGGTAGTACATATTGTCAGAAACGGCGTACCGTGTGATGACTGCGGAAAAATTGAAGACAGCTTCATTAAGTATGCGTGTAATGCACATACTCACGGTATGGCAAAATATAGCCATCAGGACTTTCAACTCGTTATTGCATACTCCAATCAGGAAATCAGCAGAATTCTGAACACTTTTGGATTATGGGTTCAGGGAGGACGCAGGTTTAAAGCTGGTGAGTATGTCAACGGTATTTTTGAGGATTGCCCTGTAAGACTTGATGAGTTTGAAGAAAGCGACAGAAAAGTATTGAGGGTTATAATACCTGATAAGCATAACACTTTTCCCGATGACGACAAATGTGAGTACCCATACAGCATTCAGAAATGTCCGGAACAAATGTTATATAAGAAAGAGAGGGCTGAAGCGTGAAAATACAGATACATCAAATCCAAGTAGAAAAAGACAAAAAACATCTGTGTTTTATGAATTATGAGTTTTTTATGAAACACAATGAAGGTATTATACCAAAGAGCATCTATGACTGTGTTTTTACCGGAGAAATTGAGGCTGAGAACTTAGAGGATATTTTTCGTATATTCAACATTGAGCATCCCAAAGACTATACAGGAAGGTCACTGTCAGTCTCAGATGTTGTTGAAATTCAATATGAAGATAAAAGTGAGTTTTTCTTCTGCGACAGTATCGGTTTTAAAATGATTGTATTTGATAAAAGCCTGATAGAGGGTGAGGTTATTAAAACAGTACCAGTAATCGACATTTTCTCGGACAAAAAGGAGAATGCAAGGTATTGGGATGATATTGAAGCAATCATTGCTGAAGCAATAGAAAAGGTAGCCGGTAAATCAAGCGTACTCATAAACAAAGAAAAGCTTGAGGAATACTTAACAGATATAACCTCTGAGACAAGAGAGATTATAATAAAAAATCTCGAAGATATTGGAGGATATTTCCCTGTTATAGATGAGGAAATGTAAGAAGATGAATATGCCTAAAGATGTATATGAAAACACACCATCGTACAGATAGGAGGAAAAAATGGATAATAGACTAAAAGAAATAGTAGATAACTTTGACAGATTAAAGGTGGGCGTTGACGAGCCGTTTAAGTTCCACTGTACTCAGTGCGGTAAATGCTGCATTGACCGCGAGGATATATTGTTAAATCCGAAGGATTTATTCAATATTGCAAAGGAATTAAACCTAACAATAATGGATGCATTTGGAGAATATTGCGAAATGTACATAGGTGGTGATTCGCGGTTTCCTATTGTCAGACTTGTGCCAAGAGGAGAAATAAAACGCTGTCCGTTGCTGAAAAACAAAAAATGCTCTGTTCATAAAGTAAAACCAACGGTTTGCGCGTTGTTCCCGTTAGGTCGTGTCATTAAGTTCGATGCGAAACAAGACGTAATAAAAAATTTAACACCGGGAGACATCAATTTTATATTTACAGAACCCGGCTGCGGTGACGACAGCGAAACGCATACCGTTAGGGAATGGCTTGGGGAGTTTGATATCCCTATTGAAGATAAATATTATCTGGCTTGGAATAACGTCTTAAGCGAAATTGCTCATTTTTTGCAAATTGCAGAAAAACGCTTTTTATCAAAACGCTTTGAGCGCGTATTCTTAACTGTGTTTTCTCTTTTATATCTTGCATATGATACTCAGCAGGAGTTCAGTACGCAATTTGAAAGAAATGTTAAGAAGTTGACAGAAATTATTAAGCGTGAAGGATATAAGGGTAAATTATTAAACGACGAGGAATAAATATATGAAAGATGAACGTAATCAAAACCAAATAATACGCATAGATGCCCGAAATTGCTTTGTTGAAAGTCTTAACGATGCTTTTGGTATCAACAAAGTTCATTTTGCTTTTGCGTCATATGACCTTAACAGACCGGAAGGTCAGCGTCAGACGAATAATGTACATATCTATACTTCGGTATATGAGTTTTTAGAATTATGCCGAAGATTAAATAACGGAAGTTTGCTGTATCAGCTTCAGCAGCAAAAGAGCTGCGGAGATAACAGCCCGCTATATAAAACAATGGGAGGAACATCAGCAGAAAGACTGGCTCAGCAGAACCGTTCACGACCGGATGGCATGAGCTTGTCAAGAACTGCGCAGCTTATCTGCGGAAACAAGTCTGATGTTTTGTTTGTTGCAGACAGCGGACCGGGAGAAACTGACTCCAAGGGACTGATTGTACCCAAATTTGGGAGAAATCCCGAAAATCATGTGGCAGTCAGTATGAATATGGATTCACTTGGCGAGTTGTTTCTTGCAACCAAAACTCATTATGAGGCGTGGCTCTCGGCCAAGTATACAAACGAGATAAAGTCTCAGAGCTATACTCAGATTGTACAACAGAATAACGTTTCTGAGCAAAACAGAGGTATGGAACCGATGTTCTAAAGTATATTTTCAGAAGGCGCATCTTAAGTGATGCGTCTTTTGTTGATATAATCAGTATATAATTGTATTGAAAATAATTTTTTTATATGCTATAATAAAATTGAAAATATCAATGTGAGGAGGCATCAAGACATGTGCTCACAATTAAAAGAAGAAATACAGAATAAAGAAGTATTAGAATTTGCTATTTTTTGTATTGAAAATATTGCCATAAAAATTGGTGTAAGCGGCGAAATAGTGTATGCTGCACTTACCGAAAAAAGTAATATTTTAAAGAATTATATCGTACCTTGCTATGAGTCACTTCATACGCAAGGCAAAGAATATATTGTAGATGATATTATGAGAGTAATGGAAAAAGAAGGTGTGAAACTATGATATTATACCATGGCTCGTCTATTATTGTTCAAAATCCGGATATTCGTCATTCAAGAACAAAAGTTGATTTTGGCAAAGGCTTTTACACAACACCTTTATATGAGCAAGCTGAAAAATGGTGCGAGAAATTTAAGCGAATAGGCGAAAACGGCATTATATCAAAATATAATTTTGATGAAACAGCGTATAATAATGTTAAAGTGCTAAAATTTAATGATTATTCTGAGGAATGGCTTGATTTTATATTATCCTGCCGAAGAGGAACAGATAGTTCTGATTATGATATAGTAATAGGCGGTGTAGCAAACGATAAAGTGTTTAATACCGTTGAGTTATATTTTGACCATTTGATAGATAAAAAGGAAGCCATAAATCGACTTCGCTATGAAAAGCCGAATTTTCAAGTGTGTTTTCGAAGTCAAACAGTAATAGATAAATATTTGATCTTTGAAGGGAGCGATGAATTGTGATTGCAAATCCCATATTACTTCAAAAAAAGTATGCACGAGTTGTTGAAATATTTGCAAAAAACGCAGAGCTTTCAATAGAATCAGCACTTGACTTTTTTTATAAATCCAAGGTCTATATGCTTGTAAAAGATGGAGTATCAGATATGCACTGTATGAGTGATGATTACCTTGTCGAGGATTTGATGAAAGAATATGAAAACAAATAACCGAGACAGCGTACTGTTTTAATTTGAACAGTACGCTGTTTTTATATATTGTTTTTATGTCAGATTTATTGTATAATAAATCTGATAGGAGAGATATAATGGCTAAAAATGTGGATTTAACTACAGGAAAAATAAATAAAAAGCTGTGGTCGTTTGCTATACCGCTGATGTTCGGGAATATAATGCAGCAGCTATATAATCTGGCAGACACATGGGTTGTAGGCAGATTTATCGGTGATAACGCTTTGGCCGCGGTCGGCTCGTCTTATTCGCTGATGACATTCATTACTTCCGTAATTTTAGGCTTATGTCTTGGCAGCAGCGCATACTTTGCTATGGAATTTGGAAGGAGGAATATAAAACGGCTGAAGAACGGAATGTTCGTGTCATTCGTGATAATTGGAATATTTTCATTATTGCTGACAGTGCTGGCATTGTATCTGAAGGATAATATTATGCTTTTGCTTAAGGTTCCCGATAGCTTGCGACAGATGATGGGGGAATATCTCCATTA
>CATJNN010000099.1 GCA_949742185.1 uncultured Clostridia bacterium
AAATCACATAATAATAACCGGATGAATTGGAGTGACGATTTTGAATAAAAAAGAATACATACTGCCGCTTTTGCCGCTTCGCGGGCTTGTGGTTTATCCGCATATGTCGGTGACATTTGATATAGGAAGAGAAACATCTAATCAGGCTTTAAAGGCAGCTATGGATAGTGATAAGATGATATTTCTTTCAGCTCAGATGGATATGGAGTTAGATGAACCGGGGATTGAGGATGTTTATCAGATAGGCACGATTGCGTCGGTCAAACAGATTTTAAAGCTTCCAAACGGTACGCGGCGCGCGCTTGTGGAGGGGGTCAGCAGGGCGGTTATAAAAGAGCTTGTTTCAGCTCAGCCGTATATGACGGTGCGCGCAAGCGAAATAAAATGTCCTGAGGGCGACTATGATATAACTGACAGGGCTTTTGTGCGTAAGCTGCAGGAGGAATTTGAAAAGTATTTCACAAGCTGCCAGTCCATGACTCCGGATGTATTTCTTTCTATTATGGCTGTGTCAGACCCGTCTGTGCTTGCTGATAGAATTGCCTCCAGCGTTAATTTTCCTATTGATATAAAACAGAAAGCCCTTGAGTGTGCGGATGTGTATGAAAGGGCGGAGCTTCTGCTTGTTGAGTTGGCGAGAGAAACTGAGGTTCTTAAAATTGAGGAGAAAATATCTCGCAGAGTACAGAAACAGGTTGAGGAAAATCAAAAGGAATATTATCTGCGCGAACAGCTTAAAGCTATACAGAAAGAGCTTGGCGACAAAGACGGTATAAGCGCGGAGGCAAAAGCGTACAGAGATAAAATAAAAGCGCTGAGAGCGAAAAAAGAAGTTAAAGAGAAACTTTTAAAGGATGCGGACAGATTTGAAAAAATGCAGTCTTCATCTGCGGACAGCGCTGTTATGAGAAATTATTTTGATACAGTGCTGTCGCTTCCGTGGAATAAGAAAACAAAGGAAAGTTTTGATATAAATAAAGCTTCGGAAGTTCTTGAGCGCGATCATTATGGGCTGGAGAAAGTGAAACAACGCGTGCTGGAGTATTTGTCTGTACACAGTCTGAAAAAGAATGCCCAGGGACCTATTTTATGCTTAGTAGGACCTCCAGGAGTCGGAAAGACGTCAATAGTGAAATCTATTGCAGAAAGTCTTGGACGCAAATATGTGCGTATATCGCTTGGTGGAATACATGACGAAGCAGATATACGCGGACATAGGAAAACATACATAGGAGCGATGGAGGGGCGCATTATGGATGCGGTGAACCGCGCCGGAAGCAAAAATCCGCTAATGCTTTTAGACGAGATTGATAAAATGGGGGCGGATTACAAAGGAGACCCTGCCGCGGCGCTTTTGGAGGTTTTAGATGCTGAACAGAACTTTGCGTTTCGCGACCATTATATTGAAGTACCGTTTGACTTGTCAGACGTGCTTTTTATAACGACGGCAAACACGCTTGATACAGTGTCAAGACCTTTGCTTGACCGCATGGAGGTTATAGAGCTGTCAGGATATATTGAGGATGAAAAATTTAATATAGTGAAAAAATATCTTATACCAAAGCAGATAAAAAGAAACGGTCTTGAAGATAAAAAACTTACATTTACAGACGAAGCAGTGCATGATATTATAAATCATTATACGCGCGAAGCGGGAGTGCGGAATCTTGAGCGTGAAATTGGTTCTGTGTGCCGCAAAGCAGCTAAGTCGTTTTTGGAAAGCGGCAAAAAAAGTCTGCGTATAACTCAGAATACGCTTATTACATATCTTGGTAAACATAAGTTTAATTTTGATTTAATGAATGAGAAAAATGAGGTTGGTGTTGCACGCGGGCTTGCATGGACTCAAGTCGGAGGAGATACTCTTTCTATAGAGGTCAATATCATGGCGGGTACGGGTAAGGTGGAGCTTACGGGTAAGCTTGGAGACGTTATGAAAGAGAGCGCGATGACTGCGATAAGTTATATACGTTCGCAGGCGGAGAGTTTTGGCATAGACGCGTCGTTTTATAAAACGCGCGATATACATATACATGTTCCAGAGGGAGCTGTGCCAAAGGACGGACCTTCTGCCGGTATTACGATTGCGACGGCGCTTGTATCGGCTCTTACGGGAAGAGCGGTGCGCAGAGATGTGGCCATGACTGGTGAGATTACGCTTAGAGGACGCGTTTTGCCGATTGGGGGACTTAAAGAAAAATCGCTTGCCGCCTTCAGAGCGGAAATAAAAACGATTATTATTCCTGAAAAGAATATAGCTGATTTGGATGAAATTCCGAATGAAATAAGAAAACAAATAAACTTTGTTACAGCAGACTGTATGGAGGCTGTGCTGAATGAAGCTTTGACAGATGTCGGCAAGCCTTATATGCATATGCCTTTAAGTATCGTTCATAATACGAGAGAAAAAGCGAGAGCGCTAAATTAGTAAAAACGGGAGGGGAATTGTATGAATATTCATAATGTGGAACTAACGGTGTCCGCAGTTAGTAAAGCGCAGTATCCTGAAGGGGATTTGCCTGAATTTGCATTTGCCGGACGTTCTAATGTGGGGAAATCGTCGCTTATAAATAAGCTCTTAAACAGAAAAAGTATGGCGCGAGTGAGTTCAACTCCCGGGAAAACAGCAACTATTAATTTTTATAATGTCGACGACACGATTTATCTCGTCGACTTGCCCGGCTATGGTTATGCAGCGCGCTCAAAGGAGGAGGTTGCGAAGTGGGGGAAAATGATTGAGGATTATCTCCATACCAGAAAACAGCTTGTGCAGACGATACTGTTAGTTGACGGCAGACACGCGCCTACTAATGATGACGTGCTGATGCTGGAATGGATACGAAGCTTTCATGAAAATGTGATTATTATAGCAACGAAAATGGATAAACTAAAAAAACGCGAAGCTGAGAAAAATCTTGAAATGATTTGGGAGAGGCTGGAACTTGGCGAGGACGATTTGCTTGTGCCTTTTTCCACAAAAACAGACGAGGGGAAAATTACCGTTTGGGATATGATTAACCTTATGCGCGAGGGTGAAAATTAAGAAAATCAGGAATATGCGGAGCTGACTGCTCTGCATATTTTTATGAGAATATTTAGCGTGAGTTTATAATAATTTACGAATTTGTTTACATTTTGTTTTTATTTTCTACACATTATCGCAATAGATAAACTGTACAATGATAAACGATACAATAATAAGGAGGCATAAATGTGAAAGACAAGATAATTAATAAGCTTCAGCAGATATTTAAGCCTACAAAGAAAAAAGTTATAATTCTTTGTGTAATACTTGCGGTTGTTGGCTTTCTGGGGGCATGTGTACATAGCGTTCGGACGAAGGTTAAAGAAGCAATGTCAGGATTGGCGATGGGTGTGTCTGAGGTTACGCGCGGTAATGTTGAGGCTACAATTACGGGAAGTTCAAGCGTGGAACCTTATGAAAGTTACGATATTCTTCCACCGGCGAGCGGCGATATTTTATACGCGCCGTATGAGGTGGGGGATTATGTTGAAAAAGACGCGGTTTTATACAGTTTTGATACAACCGATCTTGACCTGAATATGCAGAAAGCGCAGAATTCCTTGCAAAAATCGTCGCTTTCTCATCAGCAGACTATTGATAATATAGATAAACTGAACATATCGGCTCCATGCGACGGAACGCTTTCGGGAGTTTCCATTAAAGCGGGAGATGAAGTTGATAATAATGCTGAGATTGCAACAATACAAAATACTAATAAGCTAAAAGTGACAGTGCCGTTTAATGAAACGCAGATAAGGCATATATCCACAGGAAAAACAGCCGTTGTATCAAGCTCTTCTCATATGACGAGTGTAAACGGCAGAGTTACGCACGTTGCCTCGGCAGCGACGCCGCAGGCAGACGGCTCAAGACTATACGACGTTATTGTCGAGTTTAATAATCCGGGTTCTTTCACAAAAGGACTTGTTGTAGGCGTGGAGGTTAACGGGCAGGTAAGCCCTGGACTAGGAACAGTTGAATATTACAGTGATACAACAATTAAGGCGGAAGCGGGCGGAACAGTATCGCGCGTTTATTATAATACAGGCGATTATGTTCGCAAAGGTCAGGTTATAGCTTCGCTTTCAAGCGACGATATGGCTCGCGACCTGCAAAAAAGCAATCTTGAATATGCCGACGCACAGATATCGCTTCAGGAAACGCAAAAACAGCTTGACGACTATAATGTTACTGCTCCTATCTCAGGAACGGTTTTGACAAAGACGTCAAAGGCAGGAGACACTATAGACAAGACAAACTCTACAGTCACAATGATGGTGATAGGCGATGTGTCAAGGCTGAAATTTAATCTTGATATTGACGAGCTTGACATAAGTACTGTATCCGTCGGGCAGCAGGTTAATGTGACGGCGGACGCGCTTCCGGATGAGACATTTATAGGAGAGATTTCAGAAATATCAATGCAGGGCGAGTCGCAGAACGGCGTCACCACATATACGGCGAAAGTGGTTATAAACGAGCCGGGTAATTTGCGCCCGAGCATGAACGTGGACGCGAGCATTGTAACGGCTTCGGCGGAGAATGTGCTTCGCGTACCGACAACAGATATAAAAACCGCCCGCGGAAAATCCTATGTATTTGTTCAGGATGAGAACGCAAAAGCTGCTAAATCAGACAATAAGAAAGAGGATAAAAAGAAGAAAGAAGGTCAAAAAAACGGCGCGCCTGACGGCGGATCGCGCTAGCCTCAGGCTCCCGACGGCTATAGAACCGTTGAAATTGTGACAGGAGTTGAGGGCGACGAGTTTACAGAGGTTATAAGCGGACTTGAAGAAGGACAGAAAATTCAGCAGCAATCCGCGTCTTCGTCAAATAATATGTTTATGATGATGGGTGGATCGAATGGTGGCGGCCCCGGAGGAGGTCCAGGTGGCGGCGGTAACTCCGGAGGAGGAAATTCCGGCGGAAGCGGCGGTCAGGGCGGTCCTAGGAGTTAATGCTATGATTGTGCTTGAAGATATTAAGAAGATTTATAAAATGGGAGACTCTGACGTTCATGCGCTGGACGGAGTGAGTTTGCATATTAAGCCTCATGAGTTTGTGGCAATTATAGGCCCGTCGGGTTCAGGGAAATCCACGCTTATGAACATGATAGGCTGCCTTGATGTGCCGACAAGCGGCAGATATTGGATTGACGGCATAGAAGGAAGCAAGATGAAGGATAATGACCTGGCGGATTTGCGTAATAAAAAGCTCGGTTTTATTTTTCAGCAGTATAATTTACTTTCCAAACTCTCAGCTTTTGAAAATGTCGAGCTGCCGCTGATTTATAAGGGATTGCCTATGGTCAAACGTCGTTCTCTTGCGGAAGCCGCGCTTGACAAGGTAGGGCTTCGAGATAAAATGAATCACAAGCCCACGGAACTTTCGGGAGGCCAGCAGCAAAGGGTGTCCATAGCCCGCGCGCTTGCGGGGAAACCCGCGCTTATTCTTGCGGATGAACCAACCGGCGCGCTCGATTCAAAATCCGGCGTGGAAATAATGCAGATGATGCATGATTTGCATGAGGAAGGAAACACCATTGTTTTGATAACGCATGATTTGAGTATTGCAAAACAGGCGCAGCGCATTATAACGATACGCGACGGAAAAATAACCGGCGACGTTGACAATAGCGCCGACCAGCAGGGCGCAGGCAATGTTAAGCCTTCCGCTCTTGACGACGCGGAAACAAAAGCGGCGGAGCTTAAAGGACCGTCGGCGATTGGAGGTGCGGCGGAATGATGTTTTCAAAATTTAAGCAATCCTTTAAGATGGCTATGAAGAGCATTGTCGGCAATAAGGGACGTTCCGCGCTCACAATGCTCGGCATTGTTATAGGCGTCGCGTCGGTTATTATATTAACAGGCATAGGTGGCGGCGCAACAAAAGAAGTTACCGACACAATCTCTGAAATGGGTACTAACAGAATTACCGTTATGATGACGAGGGGAGCAAATTCTTCGCGTTCTATAAGACTGAAGGACATGCAGAGTTATCTGGAGGATAACCCTGAGCTGGTCAGCATGATGTCGCCGTATCTTACGGCTCAGCCAACTGTCAAGCAGGGGACAAAAAATATTGTCACATCTCTTGACGCATGTGACACGTCATATGAGCAGATAGGAAATTTGACGGTTGAAAGCGGCAGATTTTTCTCGGATTATGAGGTCGAAAAACGCAAAAAGGTATGCGTGGTTGGCACGTATATAATGCAGGAACTGTTTGGCGGAGTAGACCCCGTGGGACAGAGCTTGAAAATAAACGGCTCGTTGTTTGAGGTTATCGGTATGTATGAGGAATCGGACGATTCCACCGAGGGCAGCGGAGACGATAAAATTACAATTCCATATACAACAGCGACGAGACTGTTTAGTCAAAATATTAACACATATTATTTCTACACGGACAGCGAAGACACTGTTGTTGCCGCAACAAATGATTTAAACAGATACATCACCGCGAAACTGGGGACAGACGAGGGTTTTCGGGTATCTAACATGCTGTCGCTTTTAGATAGTCTTAATGAGATGACAGGAGTCCTTACCGCTATGCTGGCGGGTATAGCAAGTATTTCACTTGTTGTTGGCGGCATCGGAATTATGAATATAATGACGGTGTCGGTTAGCGAAAGAACGCGTGAAATTGGCATAAGAAAGGCAATAGGCGCAAGAACTACAGATATTTTATCGCAGTTTTTAATTGAGTCTGTTGTGCTGTCAGGTTTAGGCGGCGTGATTGGTATTGTTTTCGGCATTTTAGTCGGGAAATTAGTAGCTGCGCTTGGAATGTCATCAGCAACTCAATGGAATATGGTTGTGTTGTCATTTGTTTTTTCGCTTGCCGTTGGAGTTTTCTTTGGGCTTGCGCCAGCAAAAAAAGCGGCGAAATTAAATCCGATTGATGCCCTTCGTTCGGAATAATATTATGAGGACAGTGTGAAAAATGGCACTGTCAGATTGTTTGCAGAAAGGCTATGGTGATTATTATAATGAATTTTAATATGGGAAAAAAGCTGCGGCTGTTTTGCGCAGTTCTTGCATTATCGGTTTTATGCGGCACGCTGTCTGCGACCGCAAAGACCTACAGCGACGTATATGATTACGACGCGTATGCGGGCGCGGTTGACCGTTTAAGTAATCTTGATATTATAAACGGTCATATGGACGGGAGTTTTCGTCCCGGCGACCAGCTTACAAGGTCGCAGTTTGCGAAAATTGTGGTTTGCGCGATGGATAAAGAGGATGCGGCAAATACAGCGGGAACTTCGAGCGCGTTTTACGATGTGCCGCAGGGATACTGGGGAGCGCCGTATATAAACTATGTATCAAAAAACGGTATTGTTATAGGTTATGCCGACGGCTCTTTTCGTCCGGAGCAGCCGATAACATATGCGGAGGCGCTTACAGTGCTTGTTCGTATGCTCGGATACAGTGAGACGGATGTAGGCGCATTTTGGCCGCAGAATTATATGTCCAAGGCAAAGTC
The DNA here is from genome assembly GCA_949742185.1 of uncultured Clostridia bacterium. Lineage (GTDB taxonomy): Bacteria > Bacillota > Clostridia > UBA1381 > UBA1381 > CATJNN01. The sequence goes on from CATJNN010000099.1 coordinate 7,514, forward strand.
TCTTGGTATTACAGATAACTTCGCGTCAATAGGGCAAAATGACGCAATCAATCGCGCACAAGCTGCTGTGATAGTGGACGCGGTTATGTTTGCCGAAGTGAACAAGACGGAGGAACAGCAGGGAGCGGAGGATAAAACATTTTTAGAGTCTGTGGGATATACGGTGCTTAAAGATATGATTGTGCTGTCAACTTCTGAGGAGGACTCAAGTATGCCGCAGGGAAGCGTACGTCTGAGCGACAACACGACGTATACAGTTAAAACAAGCGAGCCTATGAAAGCGGCGGCTTATCTCGGATACGCGGCACTGGACGAAAATAATTTTGTGGTTGCGGTGAAAGATAATTTATCAGGTGCAGCGGCGGCGGAAAAAATGAGCGAAAAAGGCTATACTGTGCTTGAAAATTGTCATATAATAGCTTCCTCCGCAGAGGACAGGGATTTGTCCTCTTCACAGATACGCACATCGGCGGGCGTGTACACTGTACAGGAAACTGAAATTTTGTCGCATGTGGGCGAAGTCGGTACCTTGATTTTGAATAAGGATAAAAAGGTAATAAGCGCAGGAACTCACGACGCGCCTAAACAGGAATATATAGTGTCCGAGGTTAATACGGGAAATGTTGAGTATGTGTCTGAAAACAAGGCGGAAACGCTTAATTTGGCGGAGGATTTTCCGATTTATGTGAGTTACGGCACAAAAAAAGAATTTTCTAAGGCAAAGGATGATTTTGTGTCGGGCGCGGAGCTTACTCTTTACAGAACAAATGCGGACGGCGCATGGGAATTCGGAGTGCTTGACAAAAATGCGGGTTACTCAATATTAAATGATTGCTTTATAATTGCGACGTATGCCGAGGATAAAACGCTTGCCTCCGACCAGGTTCGCACTTCGGGCGGGACTTATAAGGTGGACTCGACGGCGGTGCTTGCAAGTTCCGGAACTCTCGGTACGGCGGTTGTGAATTCTTCCAATAAGATTGAGCAGTTCGCCAATACGGGCATGGCGGCGCGGAGCGCGGTTGTGAATAAAATTACGAATAACGAGCTTGAATATACATATTCCGGCGGAAGCAAGGGCACGGTAAAGCTTGATAACACCTTTGTCACTTACCTTGATTACGAAAAATCCACCTATGCGCAGACGCGCAGCGCGCTTACAAACGGAACCGACATAACGCTTTACGGCTCAAACGAGGGCAATTGGGAATTTCTCGTTATTAAGAGCACGTCTGACGTTACGCCCGTTGTTGCGTCAAAGGCGTATAACGATAGCTCATCTTCTATGGAGGGTATCTCTATAGATAAAAACAATCTCACAGTTTACCGCGACGGCGAGTCGGCGGCGCTGTCAGATATTCAGCGAAACGACGTAGTGTACTATAACACAAAGACAAATACAATGGATGTTTATACCAAGAAAGTCTCAGGAGTTTATTATGAAGCAAGTCCAAGCAAAGCGTATATTACAAGCGTTACTGTGGGCGGAAAGAGCTATGAAATAGGCACTTCAGCGGCGACGATGAAGCTTGACGCGTCTTCCGGAAGCTATAACATAGGTGACAAAATTACTTTACTGCTGGGGAAAAACGATGTTGTGGTAGACGTTGTACAGCTTTCGGATTTTGATTATTTTGATTATGGAATCGTACTTGATACTTATTCGCGTATTGCCGAAACAGGTGATAATGCGGGAGCAACAGAGGTTATTGCAAAAATGTTTATGCCGGACGGTCAGACGTATGAATATGTAACAAAAACGGAATACAACCAGTTTGTGGGCAAGCTTGTGAAGCTGACGTATGATAATGGAATTGTAACTATGGCGAGTGTTTCAACAGGCGGCAGAATATACGGCGAGATTGATAAGTCTAAGAGGACAATAAATGGGAAAACCGTATTAAAAGATGCAAAGATAATTCAGATTATCAGCGAAGACGGTGCGGATACCGCAGAGGCGGAGCTGATTGATTTTGATACTTTAAGCGTTACTGAATTTACGTCGGGACAGGTTATAAATACAGTGACTGCAAATAAATTCGGCGATATCGGTATTATGGTTGTCAGAAGCGTGTCAAAGGAAAGCTATGATTATCCGATGTTGATAAGCCGCAGCGGTTCAGCTGGTTCCAGCACATATAAATTTTATATGAACGGTATGGAAACGTCTTACCCATCGCCGCGAAGCTATGGAATGACTGTGGGACAGCCTGTTGGATTGAGAATAGTAAACGGGCAGATTACGGATATGTTCTCTATGTATAAATACAAGTCTGCAAACTCAATCGACGCCGTTGACGGCGGACGTATTATGCTCGGCGGCACGGTGTATGATTTGGCTCCGAATGTTAAAGTGTATACTGTGAAAAATATAAATGATTACTCCGAAATTTCGATTGACGAACTTGAAAAACTGTCTGTAAACAGTGTGACAGTTTATTCTGATTTGCCGTATAATAGGGGCGGTCTGGTCAGAGCGATTGTAGTCTCAAAAAAATAGTATAAATAAT
>CATJNN010000100.1 GCA_949742185.1 uncultured Clostridia bacterium
GCAACGCTTTTTTGCGTGCCATATTGTTTTGTAAGATTTTTTGTTTCAATAATGTATTTGTTCATTGTAAAACCTCCTGTTCTGCAAAACAGTATATCACATTAACCTTGCATTAACCTTGCGGCAATCTTGCATTAACCTTGCAATCTTCATACGCAAATCCCCGCCTGTATTCAAGCGGGGATTATGTTACTCGACTATCGGAAAAAGTATGGTAAATGACGTTCCTGCACCTATACTGCTTTCTGCTTTAATGCTGCCATTCATTTTTTCGGTAAGCTGACGCGCAATAGACAATCCAAGACCGCTGCCTTTTTCTGAACGCCCTTTGTCGCACTTATACAGTCGTTCAAAAATATATTTCAAATCTTCCTTATCAATTCCTTTGCCGTTATCGGATAAAACCAACTGCATATTATTAGTTTCGTACGACATAGCTATTTTTATTTTATCTGCTCCGCTGTGCGCGATAACATTCTGTATCAAATTATTCAATATTCGTGTATATCCGTTAAAGTCAAGATTTACTTTAATAGGACGGTCAGGTATATCAATTATATAATCTATTTGATTATCCTCAAATATAGGTATCCAATCAATTAAAATATTGCGTGTTAATTCCGTTGCTTCTACCGCAGCTATATTCATCGTAAATTCATTAGAATTTAATTTGAACCAATCGAAAAGAATATCAATATAATCTTTTAAGTCGTACGCCTTTTTACGCGCCGTTTCAATATATTGTTCTCGTTCCTGTCCTGTAACAATCCCTTTATGCGCTGCGTCCAAATATCCGATAAGCGTGGTAAGCGGCGTCCGTACATCGTGGGAAAGACTTGTCATAAGCTGCTTGTTGGCTTCCTCTGTCTTGCGATATTCAGTCAGTTCATTTTCATAGGAAATAATAATATTGTTAATTTCATAAGCAATAGGGGCTATCAGTTCACTTGTTTGAGCTAAAATCCTCCTGTTGCCGTTTCCGTTTTGTATCTCATTCAAAATTTCTAACATTTCCGATACTTGCATTTTGATATGACGACGAACGCTGAATGAATATAAACCAGCGGCAACCGCAACTAACGAAAGAATAATAAGAATTATTTTTATATACAATCCTCAC
>CATJNN010000101.1 GCA_949742185.1 uncultured Clostridia bacterium
ACATTTTTTAATAATAATATTATATCATCTCCTTAATGATTTGTCTATAATTGAATTATAAGATATATTGCAGTAAGAATTTAATGAAAGAAATTGAACTAATTTAATTACTGCTGAACGCCTTATCTGCCCGCAATAAGAGCGTCGGATTTTAATTATTGTTTGTGGGCAGAAAGGAAACGGTGATTATAATGGAGAAATGGGCAAGGTCAAGATATCAGCCATGCTTGCCGTTAGGAGAAAACGGCACACGAGTGACAGGCAGCAAAAAACATCGAGAACTATCGCGCAGAGCAGCATGTGAAGGGACGGTACTTTTAAAAAATAATAATAGGCTGCTTCCGATAAAAAGAGATGCTAAAATTGCTGTGTTCGGCAAGGCTCAGATAGATTATGTTAAGGGCGGGGGCGGATCCGGCGACGTTAATACGGAATACGTAAGAAATATTAACGACGGACTTGTTATGAAAGGCGTAAGAGTGTTTGAAAAGCTTCCTGCTTATTATGAACAGTATTGCAATGAGCAGTATAGAAAATGGAGAGTGCGCGGTGATTTTGATGAAGCCGCGCTGCCTGAGGAATTGCTCAGGGAAGCAGCCGAATATACGGATACGGCTGTTATAACCATTAATCGTTATTCAAGAGAGAACGAGGATCATACCTGCGACGACTCATATTTTTACTTGAGCGCGGCAGAAAAAACCATGGTAAATAATGTTTTGGATAATTTTGAAAACATTATAGTACTGCTGAACGTGGGAGCAATGACGGATGTAACATGGTTTTATGACAACGATAAAATCAAAGCTGCAGTTATGCTGTGCCAGGGTGGCATGGAGGGCGGGCTGGCGGCGGCGGATGTGCTTATCGGCGACGCAAATCCGTCAGGGAAGCTGGTTGACACATTTGCGGTGTGTCTGGAAGATTACCCGTCGTCCGAAGGCTTTCACGAATCAAAAGATTATGTGGAATATACTGAGGATATATTTGTAGGCTACAGATATTTTGAGACTGTGCCGGATATGAAGAAAAAAGTTATATATCCTTTTGGTTACGGGATGTCATATACTGAGTTTAAGTTTTCGGATGTACGCGCATGCGACAACGGAAAAACCGTATTTGTGACAGCCGACGTTACCAATACGGGAGAGCGTGAAGGAAAGGAAACGGTGCAGGTTTATTATAAGGCGCCGTCGGATAAGCTTGCGCGTCCCGCGCGGGAGCTTTGCGCGTTTGAGAAAACGAGAAATCTGGCTCCCGGCGAGACGCAGAGAATTGAAATGTCCTTTGAAATAAAAGATATGTCTGCGTTTGATGATGCGGGGGTAATCGACAAATCGTCATGGGTGATGGAAAAGGGGAGCTATGAAATTTTTGTGGGTAATTCGGTAAGAGACGCTCGCAAAATACAGTATGAATACGTTCTTGATAAAGATATAACCGTGGAAAAGCTTCATTCTTATTGCGCGCCTGAAAAACTGACAAAAAGATTAAACGACGACGGAACATATATCTCTGTCGCGCCGAATAAGACCGGCGGAATGTCGTTTTCATGCGACTACAGTTTGCCGCAGAAGCCCGAAGAAAAATTAACGCTTGATAATATTGCAGATGGAAGCGCGTCGCTTGACGAGCTTATATCACAGATTAGCGAGAATGATTTAATAGATTTGACAATAGGAGTGCCCAGCATAGGAGTGGCAAACACATGTGGTTTTGGAGATAAGAGTGAGTATGGAATACCGGCGTTTATGACTGTTGACGGGCCGGCGGGAGTGCGGATTGAGAAAAACACGGGTGTGCTTACAACTGCGTTTCCTGTTGCAACAATGCTTGCCTGCACATGGAACACAAGTCTTATGGAGGAAATAGGCAGAGCGGGAGCATTGGAGGCAAAAGAGAACAATTTGCAGATGTGGCTCACACCGGCGCTTAATATTCACCGCAGTCCGCTTTGCGGCAGAAATTTTGAGTATTTTTCGGAAGATCCGTTTATTTCCGGCAAGATGGCTGCGGCGAAGGTGCGGGGAATACAATCTCAGGGGATTGCCGCAACGCCTAAACATTTTGCTGCGAATAATAAAGAAACCGAAAGATTTGAATCGGATTCAATCGTATCTGAAAGAGCGTTAAGAGAGATATATTTAAAGGGCTTTGAGATTTGCATTAAGGAATCAAAGCCAATGGCGATAATGACGTCATATAATATTATTAACGGTATTCATTCATCTGAAAATGCGGAGCTTATAACAGGCATATTAAGAAATGAATGGGGCTTTGACGGAATGATAACGACTGATTGGTGGAATTCGGCAAACCATGTGAAGGAGATACAGGCGGGCAATGATTTGCGTATGCCTGTCGGAAAACCGGAGATAGTGAAGGAGGCTCTTGACAAGGGAGAGATTTCAATTAAACAGGTGGCAATATGCGTAAAACATATTCTGGAACTAATGCTGAAGCTGCAATAAAATACCGTTGAAAAACTGATAATAATTTAAAACTATAAATATGAAAAAATTCTCACAGATATAAACTGTGGGAATTTTTAGTGGAATTGTTTTTTATAGTTAAATTACAGATAACCGGCTGCGTAAATTTAGCTGATTAATACGCAATGACGTATATTTTCTCTGTTGTATTTCGTTCAATAATGGTTTCCATAAATTACATATAAGAGGACGGCATAAGGTTTTATGGGCGTTGGACAACAGCTCGGCGAAAAATGAAACATTTGAACCTGTTGTGAATGTTGACAAAAAAAGAATCGGATGAGTATAATTAAAACAAAGAAAGCGGCAAATGCCGTGTTGTGCGAGAAAATAAAAATCATCAGAAAAGGGGTTGTATTTATGAGAACAAAAATGAAAAAATGCGTTTCACTTCTCTTAACAGGAACAATGATTTTATCATTGTCCGCGTTGGCAGGGTGCAAAAATGAAAAGAATGGTACTGTGAGCGTAACGATAGGGGATTGGCCTACAAGCTCGGATTCAAATGCGAAGGTGTATGAAGAATACAAGAATAAAATGAAGGAAAAATATCCGAATATTGAAATAATACCGGATCAGTCAACCGGAAATGCAACAAGCTATGTGGCGCGCGCAAGCAGCGGGCAGCTTCCGAATCTATATGTCACATCATATACAGAGATTGCAAATGCGGTAAAGTCGGGATTTTGTGCTGATATCACTGATTACAGCACGAAATTCGGCTATACGCAGAGTATAAATCCGTTGGTGCTCGACAAGGTTACATATGACAAGAAAATTTACGGAATACCTTCCACGGCGTACGCTCTGGGTCTTGCATGCAATAAGAAGATGTTTGAGCAGGCGGGGCTTGTGAATGAGGACGGTTCGCTTCAATATCCCTCGACATATGAGGAAATGATTGAAACTGCCGCTAAAATAAAAGCTGCTACAGGACAGGCGGGAGTAGTATTTCCAACGATGAACAATCAGGGCGGTTGGATATTTACATGTCTTGCATGGAGCTACGGAGTTAAATTCATGGAGCAGGATGAAAGCGGAACATGGAAAGCTACCTTCGACACAAATGAATGCGTGCAGGCGCTTCAATATATAAAAGATTTAAAATGGAAGCATAACGTGCTTCCGGACAATGCGTTTATTGATGTGACGGAGGAAAAGAAGCTTTTTGCTTCGGATCAGGCGGCTATGTATATAATTCATCCGCCGGAACGTATGCTGGTAAAAACATATAACATGGACAAAAATAATATATGCTTTGCAAGAGTACCAGAAGGTCCGGCCGGAAGATATACGCTTATGGGCGGAAATGTGTATATGATTTCGCCTCAGTCAACTCCGGAGCAGATTGACGCTGTATTTAAGTTTTTGGACGTTATTGGGCATACTCCGAATGTGACTGATGAAACAAGCGAGAATTATGAGATGAATTATAAGCATGATTATGAGGAAAATGTGCCGGTTATGAAAGAGACCGCATTTCCGCTGTGGATTAACGAGGCAAGAACAAGTGTGGATAAAGCGGTAAGAAACAAATATGTTAATGTGCCTGATGAAAATTTTGCTGATTATTCTAATTTTGAAGACGTTATGGTTCACGAGGAAGAGCCTGTGTGCGCTCAGGAGCTTTACAGCATCCTTGATTCCGGAATACAAGAGGTTCTGACAGACAGCAATGCCGATTGCGGCGCTATTGTTAAGAGAATGGCAAAGGATTTTCAGGTAAACCATCTTGATAAGCTTGATTGAAAATTTGAAGCGAACGTATAAAAGGGAGGTTCTGCATAATGATAAGTTGTACAGACAGCGTGCAGAGAACATTCATACATAAAAAAAGAAAGAAAGGCGTCGGTACAATTTTTAAGCAGAACATAACGGGCTGGCTTATGCTTTTGCCGACAGTAATATTTGCGTATTTTATAATATGGCGTCCGACATTTGTGGGATTTTATGATTCGCTTTTCAAAATGAACGGCAGCGCGCTTGTAAGCTTTACAGGGTTAAAAAACTATATTGATGTAATAACGGACACTAATTTTGTGACTGTGCTGGGAAATACGTTTAAATATACATTCTGGTCGCTTGTAATTGGTTTTGTTCCCCCCGTTTTTATAGCTATGCTTCTCAATGAGGTACGGAAAGGGAAAGACTTTTTCAGAATAGGCGTATATTTGCCTGTTGTGCTGCCGGGAATCGCGGTGTATATGTTGTGGTACTATATGTATCTGCCGGGAACCTCCGGTCTTTTAAACACATTTCTTGGTAAGGTTGGAATAAGCCCATATACATGGCTTCAGGATCAGAACCTCGCAATAGTATGGATTATCATATCTATGACATGGCATTCCATGGGCGGTACGGTACTTATGTATCTTGCCACGCTGCAGGGAATAAATCGTGAGTTATATGAAGCGGCTGAAATAGACGGTGCAAAAATAAGACATAAGATTCGCTATATTATGCTGCCTCATATATATCCCGTTGCGCTGCTTCTTCTCATAAGGCAGATTATAGGAGTGTTTCAGGTTATGGAGCAGCCGCTCACAATGACGGGAGGCGGACCGAACGGCGCCACAACCTCGCTTGCATTGCTTGCTTATAAATACGCGTTTGAGTATTATAAATTTGATAAAGCTATGGCGACCGGAGTTATTACATTCCTTATATTGTGCGTTTTAACGGGCGCGTATCTTGTGATTGAAAAGAAGCTTAACGATTAGCGCCGGAAGGAGAACGTGAAATGAGATTGAGAAAGAAAAAAGCATTACAAGAAAACACGGCTACAGGCATTATAAGCGATGTGGATTTGCGTTCGCCCGCGTATAAGATTGTTTACGGTTGCATAATAGCGATATTGATAGTTATATGTATTTTTACTATATTTCCGACGCTATGGATTTTTATGTCTGCATTTAAAGACATGAAGGAATTTTTAAGTGTTCCGCCAACGATTATACCGAAAAGCTTTGAGCCTGGAAAGGTTATTGAAGTATGGAAAATTGCGCGTTTTGGAACGCATTTGAAAAACTCTGCTATTATAATAGCGGGCGTGCTTATATGCTCTGTTGTGTTCAATGGAATGGCGGGCTATGTTTTTTCGAAGCTAAAGCCATTAGGGAGCGGATTGGTGTATAAGCTGATATTTTTCACAATGCTTCTGCCAACATCAATGAATTTAATTCCTTTGTATGCAGAGTTTGTTAAGTTTCCCATTTTGGGAATTAATCTTACGGGCACATATATTCCTTTATGGATGATGGGGGCTATAAGCGCATTCAATATACTGTTGTTCCGAAGCTTTTTTAATTCGATCCCCACATCAATTATTGAAGCGGCAAGAATGGACGGAGCCTCGGATTTCGGAATATTTATAAAGATAATTCTTCCGCTCAGTAAGCCGATAGTTATGGTTGTGTCTATATTTGCAATCACAGGCGCATGGGGGGATTTCTTGTGGCCGTTTATGATTTTGAAAAATGAAATGCTTCAGCCTGTGTCGGTAATGCTGTATAATATACAAGCGCAGCTTTCAGCCGATAAATATATGGTTGTAATGATGTTTTCAATTGTGCCGCCGTTAATCATTTTCCTGTGCTTGTCTAAACAGATAATGGGCGGCGTAACAATCGGAGGAGTAAAGGGCTGAGAATAAGAGAGGAGTTTACAAATGAGCAGAAAACGATTTATAAAGCTTATTGCAGTATCAGCGGTTACAGCTGTCTTTATGATGTTTTTTGCCTGTGCGGCATATGCTCAGAACTATTATGTCGATGGTGTAAATGGCAGCAATTCCAATTCCGGTACTGCCGATAAGCCGTTTTCTACCATACAGTATGCAGCCGATAAGGTGCGGGCGGGAGATACGGTTATTATACGTCCGGTAATATATTACGAGCATATAGTTCTTGATAATACGGGGACAAAGGATAAGCCTATTATATTTAAAGCGGAAGAATACGGACGTGATAAGATCGTTATAAGCGGAGCTGACCGCAATATAGCGGAGCATAAGGTAAAATGGGATTTAGAGGATGAGTCTATCGGATTATACTCAATAGATTTTGATTATCCTATTTACAGAATGACGGCCAATGATGTGCAGGTGGTAGAATATTTGTCGCTTCGGGGGCTGAAAACAAATATTTATAACGCAACTGATCCAAGCGATTCTATGCCGGAAGGCTCCGAGGGATATGCTCCGGGCTACGAGCATGGGTTCTTTTATGATAAAATCAATAAAAAGCTGTATGTGCGTTTGGGAAATGACGGATGTATTGCATCGGATAATCCAAATGACAATGCTGTGACAATAAATGTTTCCGCCACTCCCACATCCGACAACGGAAAATGGAGAGACGGGAAAGAATATTCAGGGCAAGGACAGGCCGGTATAACAGGAAAGGAGAGCTTTCTTTTCGGCGTCACTTCTGAGGCGTCGTCAAATGTGGTGATATCAGGTATAACCTTTAAAATGCCGGCTGTTGCAGCTGTTTGGGCAAGATGTAACGATCTTACCGTAAGCAACTGTTGGTTTATAGGCTGTATAGAGGGGGTTCGCGGAGGATGCTGCGCCACGTCGGATCCGACGTTTGTATCTGAGAACATAACAATAGAACACTGTTATTATACAAATTACCCGATTTATACAGACGCAATGAAAATACTGATAAAATATGCCAACGACACAAAAGCGCGTTGCATAGATACTGATGAAAACGGAAAAATAATCACTGACAGCAACGGAAATATTCCAAATGTTACAGTTGCCAAGGTTTTGTATTTCTGGCAGGCGAAAAATGGAATGACGTGTAATTATGAAGGCGGCGGGCTTGCTTGCTATATGGGCGAAAAACAGAATATTTAATGAGATTAAAATTGTGGAGAACAAAAACAATATTATTTATGCCGAAGGTTGGTTGGCGGGAGTAGGGCATATGCCGTTTCTTTCTTACAAAACAGAGTACGGTTTTTATGACGACGGAAGTATGAGGGTAAAGCTTAGCGCCAAGGTTCGGGAAAATTGCATGTGGCTGCAGCGGTTGGGGTTTGAGTTTAAAACTTTGTATGAAAATGATAAATTCCGTTATTTCGGACGAGGACCTGTAGAAAACTATTGCGATATGCATTTACATACAACAACGTCGTGGTATGAAAGCAGTGCAAAGAATGAGTATTTCCCTTATATAATGCCGCAGGAGCATGGAAATCATACTAACTGCCGTGAATTGGAGATACATAACGGATTGAAATTCACAGCGGATCAGTCGTTTGAAATAAATGTATCTCATTATAACAGTAAAAGTCTTACAGAGGCGCTTCATATTGACGAGCTGAAAGAAGATGACGCAACATACATAAGAATAGACTATAAAAATTCCGGTATAGGCTCTCATTCATGCGGACCGGAGCTTATGGAAAAATACAGGCTCTCGGAGAAACAAATAGATTTTGAATTTTACATATCTTAATATAAATTGTGAGTGAAAGGGATGACGGCCGATGAGAATCATGAATGCGGATTTGAAAAAATACATACGAGGGACGTACGAATTTGAAGAGAATGATGACGGATACTTGTCCTTTTACCGATACAGTAAAGCTCAGCGAGAGTATTTGAAGAAAAGCGTTGAATCATTCTATGTCCGCTCGCATCACAGCAGCGGAATAAATATCGGCATGATAACGGAAGCGTCAAAAATTGAGTTTGATTATAAACTTTGTATGACTACGTCGACCGACAGTATTGACACATATATTAACGGAACAGTATATCAGTATGATAAGCTGCAGGAGGGCGGGAGAGAGGGGCATTATATATGTAATTTGCCCGACGGCGAAAAAGATATAGTAATTTATATGCCGCTGCACTCACAAATATCAATTAATGAGTTTATAGCAAACGGAGTTTGTAAACCATCGGACCGTAATGAACAGGTGTTGTGGATTGGAGATTCAATAACGCAGGGATACGGTCCGCTTATATCCGGAATGAGCTATGTGAATATAGCGAACCGAAGCCTGAAATATGATGCGCTGGCGCAGGGGATTGACGGAGAAGGCTTTGACGCCGGACTTTTATCGGCGCATAAATATTTGCCCGATAAAATAGTTGTGTCGCTTGGTACAAATAAGCAGGAGGACGATTGTTATAATACTGATGCGGACGACTTTTTTGCCGCTTTAAACAGCTTATATTGCGGTATACCAACTCTTTTTATAACGCCTGTGTGGCGGGAGAGCTATAAGCCAAACAAAGATTTATACGATGCGCATTACAGGCATATAAGAGAAAATTGCGGTAAATACGATAATATAAGCGTAGTTGACGGAGATATACTGGTGCCTCATGTATCGTATTGCTTTTTAGACGGTTTGCACCCGAATGCGACGGGATGTATGTATTATGCTTGTAATCTTATAAAGGAAATAAGAAGAATAGGATTTTGAAAGATATGCTATAATTAATAATAAAAATCAAGGAGGAATTTCAATGAAAACAATTAAAGACAAGCAGTTACTTGTGGGGGCGGATTTTGCGGGATTCCCGCTGAAAGAAGCAGTGTGCGCACATTTGCAGAAAAAGGGCTGGACTATAACGGATGTCGGAGTGAAAAAAGACTCGGATCCGAATGACACAGACTTGATGTTCCACAGGGTTGGACTTAAAGTTGGCGCTATGATTTCGGAAGGAGAATTTGAACGCGCACTCGTATTTTGCGGTACCGGCATGGGAATCCACATTGCCGCAGGCAAATGCCCCGGGGTTCATGCGGGAGTTGTTGAAAGCGTACCCGCTGCGCTTCGCGCGATTACCGGCAACGGTGTGAATGTGCTTGCAATGGGAGCATTTTATGTGGCGCCGCAAATGGGGAAGGAAATAGCCGACGCATTTTTAAATCATAATCTTGGCGATGGATATGAATGGTGGCCAAATTTCTATGAATTTCATAAGCTTGCTATTGATGAGCTTAATGAATTTGATTATGAAAAATTTAAAGCAAATGGTTTTAAGGTGGATCATCTTGGAGATTATCCGCTTGAGCTCATGGATAAGCGGGATTAAATAAGCGCTGCGTAATACAAAAAGGCTTGCCATCGCAAGCCTTTTTGTATTGCCGCTATATTAAAGAAATGCTTGTTATTAAAACAAAACTGAAAAATACAATCACAAATCTAATTGTGGTAAATCACTCTTTATCTGAATCAGATGCTGTTTTATCCATCCGTAATTTTATAAGCATGATTGTAAAAAGAAATGCCATCTTCGAAAATTTGCTTAAGCACTCGCTTTAAACGCACATTTTCTATATTTCCATATATACATATACACTTAGGCGCAATATTAATAATTGTATTTAACAATAAATCATCATATTTATTAATTAATACAATAAGTTCAAATGTATCATTTAATATGCTATATTTATTATTAGTTTCTGAAACTATATATAACGTTTCAGATATAGGCTCTTGATTATTCAAATAGTCTTTTAAATAATCAACAAGCTCGTTTGTCTCTAATTCAGCCAAATATTGTGAAATAATATCGTCTATTGTAAGATGAAGATACTCTATAAACTGGTCAGCTCTAAATGTTAAAAAGCCTGGTATGTTTATATGTTTATTTTCCGATAAATATATAAATAATTCTTTTTCAAGATATTCGTATATTAGCTTTTTATCGCTTTTATCAAATTCCTCTTTGCTCTGATTCTCTAAGAATATTTGTTCGGGTTGTTGGAAATAAAAATATTCATATTCAATTATATAATCAATAATTTTGTGCGAAAATTCGCCAACAATTTTGTTTGACAAACGTTTACATAAAGAACGCAAATCATTATCATTAACTATTGTTATTGTTTCTGAAATATTCTGTTTATGCCACATAATATCTATAAGCAATGCCATTGCACACCTTTCAATCAATAAAATAATGGTATAATTGAACCAATATCCTCTGCATTACTATCATTAAGCGGCAAAATATGCACATTATGCTTTTTACAGAACTTAAATATTTTTTCAGCATCAGGATGTTTGTCTATCCGACCATTAACCACCATCAAATCTTTATCAATAAGTCCTGTGCTTCCACCTATAAATCCATAATCACATCCTGCTAATGTAAAAAAACCAGGTTCAATTAACAATACATCTAAACCACACAACATAATTTTTTTATAAATACCAATATCTGAGGTTATCGCGGCATGTTCTGAAACGATACACACAGAACATTTAGAGTATGCCTGCATAACGTTTATTAGTTTTATATCATTACAATTAAAATATGCAGATATTACAGAATCGGTGTATTGCAATTTATGGAATGCATATTTACCTATTCTTGCAATATTATATATTGTATTTCCAGGATAGTTCTCCTGAAGACACGAGGCTCCCGAAATTATATTCACATCACCAGGAAGAATCGTTTGATAGTATTCACATAAATCTGGGGGTGCGGCAAAATAACATCCTCCAAGATGATGTATTGTTATATCAGGATGCCCTATCAAACAATATTCAATTTTATTA
>CATJNN010000102.1 GCA_949742185.1 uncultured Clostridia bacterium
GAATTCCGCGTTATCGACGGACTGACGATTGAAAACCGAGTTAAGGCGAATAAGGCAATTCCCGATGATGTGCTTGACGAGCTGAAGCAGTGTCATGTAATATTGAAAGGGCCTACAACAACTCCGCGCGCGGGCGATCCGTGGCCGAATATTGAGAGCGCGAACGTGGCTATGAGAAAGGCTCTCGACTTGTTTGCGAACGTGCGTCCCGTAAAAGTGCCGGAGCAGGGAATAGACTGGACGTTTTACCGTGAAAACACAGAAGGAAGCTATGCGGTAGGCAGCAAGGGCGTGAACGTTAACGACGATTTGGCGGTAGACTTTTGCGTGACGACGCAGGAGGGCTCGGAGCGTATAGCGCGCGCTGCTTTTGATTATGCGAAAAAGAACGGTAAAACTAAGGTTACATGCGTGACGAAAGCAAACGTTATAAAAACGACGGACGGAAAGTTTTTAAACATCTGCAAGGAGGTTGCAAAGGATTATCCCGAAATTGAGCTTGACGACTGGTATATAGATATTATGACCGCAAAGCTCGTTGACCCGAAAAGAAGAACAGGTTTTCAGGTTGTTGTTCTGCCAAACCTTTACGGCGATATCATAACCGACGAGGCGGCTGAGTTCCAGGGCGGCGTCGGCACGGCGGGAAGCGCCAATATAGGTAAGAAATATGCAATGTTTGAGGCGATTCACGGTAGCGCGCCGCGTATGGTGCAGGAGGGTCGCGATAAATACGCCGACCCGTGTTCAATAATCCGCGCGGCTGTTATGCTTCTGTCGCACATAGGCTACCAGAACGAAGCGGATAAGCTTGAGGCGGCGCTTGACAAGTGTATGTATCAGGAGAAGAAACTGCAGATTACAGGCCGCGACACAGGCTGCACAGGAGCCGAGTTTGCGGATTATGTTATGGAAACGATACAGAGCATGTAATGTGATTATACAAAAACAGCGCGGCTTGCGTGCCGCGCTGTTTTTCTCAATATGAACAGCGGTTTGAATATGATGGATAAAATCAGAATTTGACTGAGACTAAGATAAAAGCTTGCGAGGAGAACGACATGAAAGCAAAAGTTATAGTAGATAATGTTTCAGATGGAAATATTAAAGGGGAATGGGGACTATGTATATATATTGAGTATAATGATAAAAAAA
>CATJNN010000103.1 GCA_949742185.1 uncultured Clostridia bacterium
ATTTATGTATTGAATATATTAATAAATGTAATATATCTGAAAGCGGAGAAATTGCGGTATCATCACGTATGTTCGGTGAAATTATCCGAAGAATGCCTGAAGGAGATATAAACATATCTGTAGAAGAAAAAAATGACGACGGGACTATTAATTATATAATGAAGATTAAAAATGGCGACAGTGAATTTAATATTCAGGGGCTTGATGCTGCGGAATATCCTCCTGTTCCGGAAGATAAAGAGATTTTTAATTTTTCAATATCTCAGGAGACTTTAAAGAAAATGGTAAGAAGAACGCTTTTCTGCGTTGCTCCCGAAGCGTCTATACCAATTCTTACCGGCGCTTTGTTTGAAATAAAAAACGGCGATTTTAGCGTAGTATCAACAGATAAGAGTCGTCTCGCTATAGTAACTGAAAGCGTTGATACAAATTTACCTGACAGCAGATTTGTTATTCCGTCTTCAACGTTACGCGAGCTTATAAAAATATTAGATGATGATAACGAAGTGCGCGTAACTGTTGCAGAAAGACATGTATTTTTTGATTTTGATAATTTTAAGGTTATTACGCGGCTTCTTGACGGTGAGTTTATAAATTACGCTCCTATTCTTAATATGGAAAGTACAGTTTTTGCAGTTGTTGATACAAAGCAGCTTTGTGAAAGTCTGGAGAGAGCGTCGCTTTTGATTAATGATGATATAAGCGCTAAAACGCGCAGAGTTCCGGTTATTTTAAATATTGATTTTGACAAAATTGAAATTAATTGTATGACTGGCAGAGGAATGGTTCATGATGTAGTTAATGTTGAGCTTGAAGGGGAAGGGCTTAGAATAGGTTTTAACAACAGGTATATGCTTGAAGCTTTGCGGGCAAGTGAAGAGGACAGTGTACGAATGGCGTTTAGAGACGCGCAGAGCGCATGTTTTATACGTTCTGCTGATGAAAATGAAAGATATACATATGTTGTTCTTCCGGTAAGACAGTCTTAATACAAATTATTTAGATATCTGTGACAGAAAATAAAGAGTAATGAAAATCCGTAAAGACTTAACGTCTTTACGGATTTTTTTATAGCTTTTGAAAGAGTATCTAATTTCCTGAAATTTTTTAAAGTGACTTTTTGATTTCATTAGTTATAGTATATAAAGATTATTTGTATACTATAGTGTTTTTAATAAAGGGAGGAAGGTAGTAAAATTTTTCAACATTGCATCCCCAGAAACCCTTAAATTTTGTCCATGTATGTTCGGTAAAGAAATTAAGATGTAAAGGAACATTTTTTTGTTCGGAAAACATATTTTTATGAATACCTCGTGAAAACATAAACTTACAGCTATGTGGTTCTAAAAATGTTGACACAGAAGGTATGATGTGAACCTGATGTTTTCCGATTCTGTCAAATTCAGATATAACATCGCAAAGCTTTTCAATAGGCTCTATATGCTCTAAAAGACCTATAGATACAACAACATCAAAGCTTTTATCTTCAAACGGCATAGACGACGCGTCTGCCTGTACAAAATTTATTTCTTTTGAAAGCTTATCATCTGTGTTAAGGTCAACTCCGTATATTTCAAATTTATTTTTATCAATAAACTGTATAAAATCCTTTCCGTTAGCGCAGCCGACTTCTAATATTTTAATAGGTTTGTCAGACGATAAATTAATACGGTTCATTATTTTATTAAAACGGCGTTTTTTCCAATAAGTGGCGCCTTTACTTTTCCATGCCTGATAGAAAGGAAGTCTTCCTGTTATCATTATTTTTCTCCTTTTGTATTTTAATTTTTATATGATTATATAATATGCGGTTTATCATGTCAATAAAAATTATTGTGTGTATGTTTCAATTTGTTTGTTTAAATCATACATTTTTGTATCCAGAGCGGCTACTATATTTGCGCATTCAAGAAGATCGTTATTTAGTGAGTCAGGAACTGATTTTTCAAATTTATATCTTATTTTATGTTCGAGAGTTGCCCAAAAATCCATAGCTATTGTTCTTATTTGAAGCTCTACTTTAGTTGGTTTTATTTCTGTTGAAAGGCAGACTGGTATTTCTAAAAGCATGTGATAGCTTCTGTATCCATTTGGTTTTGCATTTTTTATATAATCCTTAACTCTGAGAACGGTTATATCGGAATGCGCCGTTATAATTTCAGCTATTTTATATATGTCGGGTACAAAAGAACAGATAACGCGTGCTCCCGCTAAATCATCAAGAAATGCAAGCGCGTTTTCAAATGTTGGCTCGTATCCGCGCCGTTTAAGTTTTGCCGCAATGCTATGAACCGATTTTAATCTGCCTTTTATTGATTCAATCGGATTTTTTTTAGTTGTCAGAGCAAATTCTTCATTTATAGTTTCAAGTTTGGTTATTATTGATTTTAATGCGCATGAATATAAAAACATGGCGTTTCTGTATTCATGATTTGTCATGTTTTCAAGAAGCATTATTTATATCCTTTCTTTG
>CATJNN010000104.1 GCA_949742185.1 uncultured Clostridia bacterium
ATATATCCGACGGCTTTTTCAGGCTTCACACTATTTAATTTCAAAACCAAATGAAAATTCAAACTCCTTCTCGTCAAACCTGTATTTGTCCAGCGGTTCAGGTCCGCAGCTGTTAGAACCTATCCCATGCTGTTTATAATCAACGCAAAGCACTGTATACGGGCTTTTTTCCAATTCAAAATTATGCCTCGCGCGGGTCAATTCCTCCTGCGTATAATGCGACATATTAAAAGAAAACGGTTCTCTTGACACAGCTGTCAGTCTATTCACGCATTTGTCTCCCGATACCGTAACGCTGCGGCATCCGAAGCGGCTTCCGTTCTCCTGCGGCATAATATAATCCTCGTGCATATCGTCGGCAGTGCCGCTGAACTCCCCGAAAAAGCATGACAGTCTTTTATCGGAATAGCTCTCATTCGGCCCGTAGCCTATATATAACGCATTATCCATCTCATACGGTAAAAACCATCTCAATCCGAATCTTGGCAGCGGCGGCAAATCGTCGCCGCGCACGACGTGCGCCTCCATGTCAACCGCACCTCCGGCATAAACTGTCCAGCAAACTTGAACCGACGCCGCTCTGCGCTGATATACCGCCGCCAAAGAAAATTCAGCGTCTATAACCGCACATCCGTCTCGCTCTTTAATTTCACAGGAATACACTCTTGTCATAAGTCTGTCGTAGCCTATCTCACGCCATGCCCGAACAATGTTTCTGTCATTGTCAGTCGGAGCGCGCCATACATTCCATTCCATCGGTTTTTCTATCACCGCTTCACCATTTACCGTCATTTTATCAAAAACCGCGGTTCTTTTATTAAATATATAATCAAAATCAGCGCCGCTTATCTTAATCTCTTTTTTGGTCTGCACAACCTTAATATCACCGCAGACGTCACGCTCCTCAAGCTCAAATGTATCACTTAAAATAATCTGTTCAAAACCGACCTCGTAACCCTTTTCAGCCCACATTGTATCATGTTTAAGATAAGCGCGCACAATGAAGCCCGTCTGTTCGTTGAAGTCAACAGGAACACAAGTCTCGCCGTTCGGCGGCACAGTCATCCCCTCTATTATTTTTTCTCCCGTTTTGTTAACGCCGTTAAACTCTTCTATTTTAAAATATATAGTCTCAGACAAATCAACAAAATTATATCTGTTCCCGATTTTTATTGAACCGTTCTCATAACAAGCCGTAAACGGCTTTATAGCCTGCTTATATTCCAAAAGCCCCGTGTGCGGACGCCGGTTCGGATACACAAGTCCATCCATACAAAAATTACCGTCGTTCGGTATATCTCCAAAATCTCCTCCGTACAGACAGCGTTCCCTGCCATCCTCCGCCACACCGTCATACACTGCATGGTCGCACCATTCCCAAACAAACGCCCCGCAAAATCCGTCGTAACGATACATTTGCTCTATATATTCTTTAAGCCCTCCCGGACCGTTGCCCATAGCATGTGCAAATTCACACTGAATATACGGCTTGTGCACCTCTCCCGCCCGTTCCTCCCAACGTCCGGCTTTATCATGAGCTCCTCCGTTTCCAGTATATTCAGGCTCCCAAAAGCTTGACGGAGACTTGCAATATTCATCTATCCATTCATACGACGCATACATTGTGCTCATCAAATCAAGCATTGACACATCATTCAAATGCTCCTTAAGCTGCCACACGCTGCTTTCATAATGAGTGAGCCGTGTGCCGTCGTATTTCTTAACCCATCTCCCTGCATTCTCAAAACCTGTCCCATATCCGCTTTCGTTTCCAAGCGACCATATTATAACGCACGGACGATTTTTATCCCGTACAACACACCTCTGCACACGGTCTAAAATACTTTCGCTCCATTCAGGCGAATTTGCAAGAATACCCATTGTGCTTGCCTGCGAGCCGCCGTATATCGCCGACGGACCATGAATCTCTATGTCTGCCTCGTCAATAACGTAGAAACCGTATTTATCGCATAGCTGCATAAACCAAGGCGCATTTGGATAATGACTTGTGCGGATTGCATTGATATTATGCCGCTTCATTAACTTTAAATCAGTCTCTGCCTGACCGCGGCTTATGCTATAACCTGTTTTTGGGTCGCTGTCATGACGGTTTACACCTTTCAGTTTAATCGGAGTATTATTTACAAGTATCCTCTCGCCCGACACCGTCACTGTACGTATGCCAATCTGCTCTCGTATAACCTCGCCGCCGCATTTGAGTAAAAGCATGTATAAATTCGGCGTTTCCGCAGTCCATAGGCGCGGATTTTCCACATTAATAACCGCACTGTCATTTTCTACTTCACCGCATGCTATACACTCGCTGCCGTCATAAAGTTCATACGCCGTCCGAACGTTTCCCTCGCGCTCCGTATGAATTTCAATCTCCGCCAAACCATTCAAAAGCGACGTTGTTATTTGATAATCACGCAAAAAAGCTTCGGGACGCAGTATAAGATAAACGTCGCGAAAAATCCCCGACATTCTCAGCTTATCCTGATCCTCCAGATACGACCCGTCGCACCACTTAAACACAACTGCGGTAATCGTATTTTCACCTTCATGTATATATCTGCTTATTTCAAATTCAGACACGCTGTGCGACACCTGACTATATCCTGCAAACTCGTCATTAATCCACACATAAACACACGAATCAACACCGTCAAAATTCAAAAAAACACGCGGCAGTTCTGATGTTATTTCAAATCTTCTTCTGTATACTCCGCAAGGGTTTTCATACGGCGCATACGGCGGGTCAAACGGAAAAGGATACCTCACATTTGTGTACTGATGGCGGTCATATCCGTGCATTTGCCAGCAGGACGGCACAGGAAGCTTTGAAAATATACAATCGTCAAAGTTCTCCGGCAAACAGTCCGCGTTTTGATAATACGCAAAATCCCAGTCGCCGCCGAGCATTACCACCCGGCTTTCATTTCCGTTTTCCGCCTCAGGCAAATAATATGCGCGCGGACTTTCAGTTCCAAGATGCAAAATATTAAGATTTTCATGGTAATTCAAAAACTTCATATAAAGAGCCACCCCCGCTTCACCGCACGCCGTTATTATTGAATTGCCTGCGGATTTAATTTATGATTTTCATATAAAATAGCACGGATAATTAAAAGTGTCAATACCTTTTTATAATATATTTTCAATATCAATAAAAATATATTATGATGCAAGCCCCTTATTATTCATACCTCTCACACGCAGCACCTTTTAGTAAAAACAAATTCCGGAGTCTAAGCGCTCATTGTTTTTTTGCCGCCACGCGCAACGCCGTAAATTAAAACAATCGGGAGCGCATGAAACAACGCTCCCCAATTATATACGCCCCTCGGCGTTATTGAACTTTTCTCGCATCCATATATACGCTCTGTCCGTTGTTCAGCGTAATCCGCCATACCGGCACAGGCATAACCGTTTTATGGTATTGCGTGTTTTCATTTACCGCACATCCAAACTCTAAATCCTCAATCCGAACTTCGCCCTGCGGACGAAGCGGACTGTTTATAAAGTCTATAAGCACTCCCGTAACATTTTTAGTAGGAATATCCTTTCCGGAAACAAGCCCGTCATACTCAAACCATGAGCCGTAAATTTTCTTAACTCCCTCTCCAGACATCAGCACAAAAAGCGCAGAATCAAAAATAGGACGCTTTCGCAAGGTTTTTGTGAACTTTACCAAAAACTCGCCGTTGCCGCGATTCTCCGCAACCGCCTCTGAGCTGCTCATATCAAAACCGCTTTTTTTTAAAATATTCACAGCCGTTTTAGCAGCGTTCTTCTCATTCACATTCTGAGTAAGCTCTGAATACCATGGATTTTTAGGTATACACACAAAAGAATCGGCCGAAAATTCAACTGTGCCGCCAGTTGAATCAAATACATTATTCCCCATATCGCCGACGCCGTCCGCACCAAGCATTTTTTCTGCAAAAGCGCGGTATTCATCTATAACGTTTGTTACTTCATCAGATTTAACCGACGGAGCTTTTTTAGGGATTATCCCCGCGTTAATATAAATATTGTTCTTTTCCAAAACCTGCACAGTTGATGAAATAACATCTGCTGAAATAACCGACGCTTTATTATCTGTATATAAAATATTTGCAAGCAAAACGGCATTCAGCGCCACAAAAAAAATTATCAAAATAGTTTTTGCCCGCGACCAACTCATAGTATCCTCCCTAATCTTTCACATCGATATGCCACTCGGCATATTTATCGCCAATAGAACCGTCGTCCGTATACCCCACGCTCATTCTTTTTATAACCACAGTTTTATCCTCATCCATATGTCCGGCTATCGCCAAATCAAGAGCGGTTATATATTCGGGCGTTTGCATAACTTCATTTTTCACGCTGTATGAACGAAGAAGCTGAGTATATTTTTGCAGACATCCGCCTGATGCCTGCGCATACACCGCCTGACCTTGCTTTGTCATATTGACGGGCAATCCCTGCACAGTATAGTCAAACGCTACGCTGACAGTTCCTTTCCCGTCGCTGTCTACAGACGACACCGAAAGCTCCTTTTGCGCGGTTATTGCGGCGTTCAGTCCGTCCATAAAGTCCGCCACGGCGCATACTTCGCTGTATGCTCCGGAATCAGATATTTTCATACCGTTTGTTCCCTCTCTGGCAGAATAATCCAAAAAACCGTCCGGCGATATTTTAAGCGTCGCATTGTTCTCAACGAATACAAGCGTACCGCTCGCCTCCGTATAACGCCTCACAGTACTGGAGTTGATTCCAAACGCATGCAAAAGCTTGTCCAAAAGATATTGATTTACCGTTCCGTCCGTTTTTATTATTGGATTTTCAGATGTAATCGGTCGATAACTTTGCGGCGTGCTGTAAATTGGTATCATTGGGTCTAAGATAACCCTCTGGTTGCCAAACGCCTTGTCAAAAAACAAGTCGAACGAATAATTTATTACCGGCGACGTATCTCCGCCGCTTTGCTCTGCATTCTGCCGCACTAGATCAATAACAGCTTCAATCTCGTTTTCGCAGTCTGACGAGCTGATTTTGTAATATGTATCGTCAGAACGGTTACGCATATAAACTATCATAACCTTTTGCGACAAAGGAAGCAGCACAACATCCGAAATCTCCTGAACCGCGGACAAAACCTCTGATTCCGCAGTCCCCATAAATCTGAGATACAGCTTCGCGTCAAAATCCGCTTCATAAGACAAATATACAGATTTACCGGTAAGCGCCGCATACCACTCGCCAGGCTCTACCTGTACGGCATTTTTAACTTTCGAAAACATATCTGCCAGCGCTGAATATGTGTTTTCATTTAATTGATTATATAACCCATGAGATGAATTCAAAGAAATACGCGTCGTCTGATCGCCAGTGTTTATTATAATTCTTTCCGGCATCGTCATACGCGCGCGCGAAATCATATTGCTTTCGCTGTTTTTGAAAAGCTTTGAAACAATGCTAAATATGCCCGAATTTTCCGTATGCGAAAAAAAATTATAGCCGCTTGGCCATAATTTTTTGTCAATAAGTATTTGACTTGCCAAAAAAACATTCAACACAACAAGCACTGACAATAATATGCTTTTGAACTGCTCTTTTTTCATAGTCATTATCCTTTATTATATTTTCAGAAAAAATTTTTAATAGTTACCGTAATTCCCTTTAAACGGTCTACAGTACTTTTCTTTATCCTATTAATATCTATACGCACCGTCTGGTCGCCCCAATCGTTGTACGCATATACCATAAAAATATTTGAATCATTATTCAGATTTACCACAGTGCTGTATAAACCGCTCGCTCCGATTGTCGTCTCTCCCTTAACAAGCTGACATGTGCCCGCGCCCGCATTATATTTGTATATTTTTATTTTTGTGCCCGCGCCGCCTGTCGCCGAAATCGTATATGTCTTATCCGACGTTGACGCGTTGTGCGATTCCGGACGCTTTATGTATATTAAATCAGAACGTGAACCATATGCGCCGAGAGGTATTGTATTTCCGTAGGCGGCAAAACTGACCGTAGGAATAATACAGGCAAATGCCAGCATAAACGCTATCATAGCCGCGGCAAATTTCTTTATCATATAAATTCCTCCAAGTATTCTAATTAGCTGTTTGTCCAGGTTATCCCTCTCAAAAACTGATAACCATAAAAACCCTTTATACTATTATAACACATCATTATTACATATTTATTACAGCACGTTTAAAAGCAATTAACATCTGTCTAAAGCGGCAGATTTATCGTGACCTCAGTTCCCTTGTCCTGCTCACTCGTTATATTTATTTTTCCTCCGAAAGACTCCACAATCTGCCTTGCAATCGCCAAGCCCAAACCTGTTCCTCCTGTATCCCGCGCTCTCGCTTTATCAACTCTGTAAAAACGGTCAAATATATGCGGCAAATCCTTTTCCGGTATGCCTATGCCGTTATCCGTCACAGTGATAACAGCGTCGTTATAAACACGGCTTGTAAACACCTCTATACGCCCCTCGTCAGGCGTATATTTGATAGCGTTGCCAAGAACGTTCACAAGCACTTGTTCCAGTCTGTCCCTGTTTGTTCTTAACGCGGACACTTCGTTTATTGGCATATATGATATTGTCTGACCTCTTTTTGCCGCATTTATTTCCATTTTCGAAATAACAGATTCTATAAACACTTTTAAATCAATAACATCCTCCATATGAACATTACTGCTATTGTCGTCAAGCTGAGAAAGAGTAAGCAAATCCTTAATTATGCGAGTCATACGGTCCGCCTCTGTTTGGATAACAGACAAAAACCGCCTCTCTATATCTTCTTTTGCGGAGCTATACAGCGTTTCCGCATACGTTTTCACGGTTGTAATAGGAGTACGAAGCTCATGCGACACATTCGCTACAAATTCACGCCGCGAAATCTCAAGCCTTTGCTGCTTTGTTGTGTCGTGAATAACAACAACAATACCGTCTATTTTATCCTCAATTTCTATAGTTGTAAAGCTAAGATGAATATATCTGCCATTCTGCAGACACAGTTCCCGCTCAATCGGAGCCGTTTGTTTTATATAAACCAAATCGCCCATAGCAACATTAGCGTTTATATTTTTAAAAAAGCTGTCAAACTCAATGTTATCATTATCCATGTCAAGAATTGCGCGAGCTTCAGGATTTATATGCATAGGAGCGCCGTCAAGATTAAATGCCAAAATACCGTCCGTCATATTCTGCAATATAATCTCAACTTTGCTTTTTTCTCCTTTCACCTCTTCAATCGTTTCATGAAGAGTCATAGACATCGAGCGAAACGTATTTGACAGCATACCTATCTCATCGTCTGCTCCGGACTCCGGAATATTTTCAAAATGTCCCCCTGCAAGCTTTTCCGCCCGTCTTGTGAGATTACTTATCGGAATTGTTATCGTCCTTGACAAAAGCCATCCCAAAACAATCGCGATCAAAAGTGACAGCGCCAGCGCCTGTACTAATATCCACAGCATACTTTGCGTCATGCTCTGAATTTCCTCTTTGGTGTCCTTAATATATATTATATATTTCGGAACGCTGTTTTGTTTAACGCAAACCGCATAATCCATGTAATTGCTTTTAAAGTCAGTATCGCTGCCGGCTCCGCCCGCCATAGCAGTTATAATGTTGCCGGTTATCTCCAGTCCCTCGCTCCGCGCCTTATCTGACGTTCTCAGAATATCTCCCGTCTTAGCGTCCAGAATACAGTAAAACCGATAAGTATCTATTCCCAACTGCCCTATATACGACTGCACAACACTTGACACATGCTCCAGGTCGTTTCCGTCTTCCGGCGGCTGTTCAAGCTGCATAATAAAATCATCAGTGAATACCTGTCCCATCATCACGGAAAATTCACGGTTATACAAATTTACTATATTAATCATAAGAAACGAGCCTACAACAGTAATAACCGCCACAATAAGCATAACAAATATTGCGACCATCTTCCACTGGATACTTTTAAACATGCCCGCCTACCTGTTAAAATAATAACCCACGCCGCGTTTTGTTATAATATATTTAGGCTTGCTTGGGTCGTCCTCAATCTTCTCGCGCAAACGACGCACCGTAACGTCCACTGTGCGCACATCACCGTAATATTCATATCCCCACACATTCTCCAGCAAATTTTCTCTGGAGAAAATTTTCTCAGTCTGCATAGCAAGAAATTTCAAAAGCTCAAATTCTCTGAGAGTAATTTCAACAACTTTCCCGTTTTTACGGACCTCGTACCGTTCCAGATTAATCTCCAGTTCGCCCGAACGGATAATATTTTTATCGTCTTTCTTCGTCATGTCAGATTTATCTATAGACATGCGTCTTAAATGCGCTTTAACTCTGGCGGTAAGCTCTCGCACAGAAAACGGCTTCGTTATATAGTCGTCCGCGCCCAATTCAAGCCCCAACACCTTGTCCACTTCCTCCTCGCGCGCCGTCAGCATAATAATCGGCACCGATGATTTTTCACGCACACGCTTGCAAACCTCAAAGCCGTCAAGCCCAGGAAGCATAACGTCAAGCAAAATTAAATCGGGACTGTGCTCGAGAGCCATATTAAGCCCCGTTTGTCCATCAAGCGCTTCAAGCACACGATAGCCCTCTTTCTGCAGATTAAAGGATAATATATCAATTATCGGCTGTTCGTCCTCAACAACAAGTATTGTTCGTTCTTCCACAGTTTCCCGCCTCCCACTTTTTTTCTGATTTATATTCTATCAGAAATATAAAATAACTTCAAGTAAAATTTGCAATCATATTGGAATTTTTGTCGTTTTTTTTGAAAAAACATGCATACGGCGTTAAAATACTCAAAAAACAGTCCAATCGCAAGGCATATCAAACACAAAAAACGAATGTAAAATTACAGTTCCCGCCTATTAATACATAAAATATAAAACGACGTTTTAAGGATAATCTATAATGAACAAAAATAAATAAAATATAAAAATTTGAATTGTGCAGAAAAAC
>CATJNN010000105.1 GCA_949742185.1 uncultured Clostridia bacterium
ACTCAGTGCGGCAAATTACTTTCCGGCTACGCAAGGTATTGCACAGACTGCGGAAATGAAACCACTTTTCTTCAACAAGATTTATTGCCGACTTGGAATATAACAGAGCAGTCGGACGAAATCACGCCATTTGATATAAACGATTTAGAATTTTAAATATTAATTAATGGAAAATACGATTTACTTTGAAATTGGATATTGATACAAGGAGCGAAATATCGTGGACGCAACCGAATATATTAAAAGCCGCTTAGAGCCTCAACAAAGCTATCATAGCAAGACATCATCAAAATTGAAAAAACGCTTCATTATTTTAAGCATAATCACACTAATAGCCTCAGCTATCATTCCAATAATAACTTATTTTATTGATATTATACCTATACCAGCAAAAATATTAATTGCGTTAATGAGCGGAATATCAACGATAATAACTAGTTATCTTTCTATTTCTAAAACACAGGAATTATTTGTTGAATATAGGTTGATATCAGAAAAATTGAAAAGTATAGAATATCTATATCAATCAAAAGCACCCCCATTTGATAATGAAGATGCTTTTAATAAACTGGTTACAATATGCGAAGATATTATACAAACTGGAAATAATAAATGGCATACCACACTTACCGATAATAAAACCAACTACACTACAGGTTCATAGGTTTTTTCAAAAATATCAGGTTTACACGGATACTGCTCCCCATGCACACCGGTAATAATATAATCACCTATATTAGCCTTGTGTATCCCTTCTAAGGTTTCTATGTACATAACCTTATCAGTCTGATACGCTTCTACAGTAACCGGTTTTTTACGATACTTTTTAACATTACTCATAATAAATGCACCTCCATAAAATAATATTTTGTATAGAAAGGATTGAATTTTTTATGCCATCACTTAAAACATATGACATTTTTATCAGCCACGCTTGGAGATATGGATCCGATTACGAACATTTAGTTAATCTACTCGATAGCGCCTTATTTTTTAACTATCGTAATTACTCTGCTCCAAAAGATAAACCCCTCTATAACTTGGATTCTACCGATGTATCCACTAAAAGAGAAATCGAGCAAGCAATACAACGAAAAATTCGCCCTGTTAATATTGTGTTAGTTTTGTCCGGTATGTATTATAATTACCGCCATTGGATGCAATATGAAATAGATACTGCACTGTCAATGAACAAACCAATTATCGCAATTAAACCACGAGGCAACCTTTTTATTCCATCAGACATTAGTATAGCTGCAAATACCGAAGTCGGTTGGAACTCGGATTCTATTGTCACCGCTATACGCAATTATAGTATATAATATTATACCATATTCGCTGTTTTTTTGCAAATGAATAATATAATACTATAAGGAGCCAATATCATGAACACCGCCATTTATCTACGCAAATCCCGTAGTGACCCCACAGACGAAAGCATGGAGGAAACTTTATCGCGCCACAAATCCACGCTGCTGCAATTTGCAAAGACGAATCACCTGACAATTATCGAAATTTACGAAGAAGTTGTGTCAGGTGATGGTCTTTTTGTGCGCCCTCAAATGATAAGACTGCTGTCGGATATTGAAGCGGACAAATACGACGGCGTGTTGTGTATGGATATTGACCGTCTTGGACGTGTGGATACAAAGGACCGCGGTATTATTCTTGATACTTTCAAATCCCATGACACAAAAATTATCACACCGCGCAAAATATATAACTTAAATGATGAAATTGATGAATTTTCCACAGAAATACAAATGCTGATGGCTCGTCAAGAGCTCAAAAAGATTACGCAGCGTATGCAGACCGGCGTTCGCAAAAGCGTAGAAGAAGGCTATCATGTAGGTGAGCCTCCTTTTGGGTATCGCCGTACATACATTGGCAAACGTCCTACGCTTGAAATACATGAGGAAGAAGCGCGTATCATTCGCATGATATTTGATATGTATGTCAATCAGGGACTTGGCAGTCATATAATCGCCGAAACCATTAATTCAATGGGATATAAAACACGTAAAGGCTCACAGTTTTCTCGTAACACTATTCGCTTCTTCCTGCAAAATCCAATCTATATCGGTAAAATTGTTTGGAACAAACGCAAGCATATCAAAAGAAAGTATCCCACCGACAAGCACCGTTCTATCCTCAACCCTGAAGATGAATGGATTGTATCAGACGGTGTGCATCCATCAATTATTGATGAAGATATTTTTTATCAAGCACAGAACATCCGCAAAACCCGTTCCCATCCCCCGTCATTCACAGGAAAAATACAAAATCCGTTTGCCGGCTTGATATATTGCCGGAACTGCGGACAGATTATGGTGCGTCAGACTTCTAAAAAAACGGGACCGCGCCTTCTATGCGCAACCATCGGCTGCAATAAATCTATAACAATTGATAAAGTAGAAGCTACAGTGCTTGATATTGTTCGCACAACTGCGGAATCTTATCGACTTCAACTTAAACATTCAAAAAGTGATAAAACACAAAAATTAACATCAGAGCTGCAGAGCAATATTTCCGATGCAAAAAAACAACTATCTATTTTACAAAAGCAAAACGATAGTCTGCATGATTTATTGGAGCAAGGCATCTATGATATTCCTACTTTCACCGCGCGCGGCAAAACATTAAGCGAACGTATTGATAAAATAAAATCGCAGCTTGATGAATACCAAAAGCGTCTTGACGGTATCAGCACTTCCCCGCGTCTTGAAGATATGTTTGTCACTATGCAAAAATTGCTTTCCAATTATGACAACTTATCCGCTGCCGAAAAAAATGTTATGTACAAAAAGTTTGTTGATAAAATTTACTACCAAAGAAAAAAAGAAAATGGCAGTGACTTTAGTGTAGACGTGCAATTTAAGCAGTGGATATAAAATCTCTATCTTGCACAACGCTATTCTCTGCACGAGTCATATACTTTATCCGTATGTATGCAAACAGCCTCTTTAAATCCCTGTTCATTGGGACAACAATTTTGGTCTTTCATTTTTTCTACCTTCCTTTCTGAATATAGGGTCGCCCCTTGATAATAGAATATGACGCGTTCCACTAAATGTGATTATTTGTTTGCAAAATCATACAGTCTGTAATATAATGGAGGAAACAAAATTCTGGAGGACAAATCAGTGCTATCTCAAATAAACAGTATGGGGCTTATGGGTATCGACGGTTTTATGGTGAGCGTACAGGCGGACATATCAAACGGTATGCCCGCTTTTGAAGTTGTAGGACTGCCGGATAACGCGGTACGCGAAGCAAAAGAACGCGTTAAAGCGTCAATCCGTAACACCGGAGGCGTGTTCCCTCCGCGGCGCGTTATTATAAATCTTGCCCCTGCCTCTTTAAGAAAGGAAGGCCCGTCCTATGACCTTCCTATAGCCGTGGCTGTGCTCAGCGCAACAGGTCAGCTTTGCATAAACGAGCCCGAAAGCTCCATGTTTATAGGAGAACTTGCTCTCGACGGAAGCGTGTGTCCCATAAGCGGCGTGCTTCCTATGGTTATATCTGCATATGAGCACGGTATCAAAAAAGTTTTTGTTCCAAAGGATAACGCACACGAAGCAAGCATTGTCAAAGATATTCAGGTATATCCTGCGGCGCATCTTTTAGATATTATAAATCACTTTAACGGAAACAAACCTATTAAGCCGTATATAGGAAACGCAGACAAGCTCTTCAGCTCGCCTCCTGCTTTAGCTCTTGACTTTTGCGACGTCAAGGGACAGGAAAGCGCTAAACGCGCCCTTGAAATAGCAGCGGCGGGTAATCACAACGCGCTTTTAATAGGAAGTCCGGGAACAGGAAAAACAATGCTTGCGCAAAGACTGAACGGAATTCTTCCCGATATGACCTTTAATGAAGCGTTAGAAGTTACTAAAATACACTCCATTGCCGGCGTTCTGGACAAGGAAACACCATTAGTGACCCAGCGTCCGTTCCGCAGTCCGCATCATACAATATCAACTTCGGGACTTTCAGGCGGCGGAGTTGTTCCGCGCCCTGGGGAACTGTCCTTATCGCATAACGGCGTTCTGTTTTTGGACGAGCTTCCCGAATTTCACCGCGACGCGCTTGAAGTTATGCGTCAGCCGCTTGAAGACGGAACAGTTACTATCTCCAGAGTAAGCGCAACGCTGACATATCCGTGCAATATAATGCTCATCGCATCTATGAACCCCTGCAAATGCGGATATTTCGGAGATGAAAGCCGACGCTGCACCTGTACTCCGAAACAGGTGCAGCAATACCGCAGCAAAATATCAGGACCGCTTTTAGACAGAATTGACATACATATAGAAGTTCCGAGCGTGGACTATGATGATTTAAGCTCTTTAAAAAAGGGCGAAACAAGCACGGAAATAAAAAACCGTGTTGACCGCGCCCGCCGTGTGCAGCTTGAACGGTACAAGGGCTTAAACATTCATTCAAACGCCCAGCTCACTCCCGCGCTGCTTCAGGAATTTTGCCGTTTAGGCGAATCCGAAAACAGCATTTTAAAATCCGCATTTGATAATCTTGGACTTAGCGCCCGCGCGCACAGCCGCATTTTAAAGGTTGCCCGGACTATTGCTGATTTAGAGGGCTCTGAAAATATAACCGCTTCTCATATCGCCGAAGCCATAAGCTACAGAAGCTTAGACAGAAAATATTTCGGTCAGGAATAACGCATTATGAAATTCCCTTTTCCATGACAGACCCATATATTTATAAAAAAGCTGTACGCCGCACAGCGTCAGGTGGATTTTCATTATTGCAATAAAATCTGTTTTATGGTAAACTGTAGAGAAAGGGAGGAACAAAAATGGATAATGAAACACGACTTGCGCTGGTGGATTTATTCACTAAACGCGCAAAAGATTTATATAAACCGCTTCCAAAAGCGGATTTTGAAAAATACCACGTTAAAAGAGGTCTGCGTCACAGCGACGGCACAGGCGTTATGGCGGGACTGACGTCAATAGGGGAGGTTGCCGGCTACTATATAGAAGACGGTGAAAAATGTCCTATGGAAGGACACCTGCGTTACCGCGGTGTTGACATTCAGGATATTGTTGCAACCTGCGCCCGCGAAAACCGTTTTGGCTTTGAAGAGGTTGTGTATCTTCTGCTTTTCGGTATACTTCCGTCTCAGGAAAGTCTAAATAAATTTACTAAGCTTGTCGGAGAGCTTCGCACCCTGCCGTATGGATTCACTGAAGATATGATTTTGGGCGCGCCTAGCAGCGACGTTATGAACAAGCTGGCAAGATGCGTGCTTGCGTCTTACTCATACGACCCCGACCCTGACAATTTAAGCGTAGGCAACATACTGCGCCAATCAATCGAGCTCATCGCCCGCATACCAACCATGGCGGCATACGGCTATCAGGCAAAAAACCATTACAGAAACGGTCAAAGCCTTTTTCTTCACTCTCCGCAGGCGGAGCTTTCAACCGCTGAAAACTTTTTATATATGATACGTCCGGACAACAAATACACACGAGAAGAAGCCGAAATTCTCGACACGCTTCTTATGATACATGCCGAACATGGCGGCGGCAATAATTCCGCGTTCACAACCCGCGTTGTATCTTCGTCAAACACTGATACATATTCGGCTATCGCAGCGGCAATCGGCTCTCTAAAAGGTCCCCGTCACGGCGGAGCAAACGCTAAAGTTATGGGAATGATGGAAGATATAAAATCGCACGTTCAAAATTGGGACAACCGAGACGAGGTATCCGCGTATCTTATAAAAATACTGCGCGGCGAAGCCTTTGATAATTCCGGACTGGTATACGGCATGGGACATGCAGTTTACACCATGTCCGACCCGCGCGCAGTGCTTCTTAAGCAAAAAGCCCGTCTGCTGGCAGAGAAAAACAACGATTTCAGGCGAGAATACAATTTATATGCTCTCGTTGAAGAGCTTACCCCCGCGTTGTTCGCCGAAGTAAAAGGCGTTGATAAGGTTATGTGCGCAAATGTTGATTTATATTCAGGCTTCGTTTATAAAATGCTGCGTATTCCGCCTGATTTATACACTCCTTTGTTTGCCGTTTCAAGAATCGTAGGCTGGTGCGCGCATCGGCTTGAGGAGGTTATCGGCAATAAGCGTATTATACGTCCAGCATACAAATCTCTGTCTAAGCCCGTGGCGTATGTGCCGATTAATGACAGAAAACAGTAAATTACGTGACTGACGTTTAATAAAACGCATAAACAATAAATAAACACAGCTAATAAAAAATGCAGGGTTTTTAATACCCTGCATTTTCTATTAGCTCTTTTTCTTCATTCTCACCATAGCGTTGGCGCACACCGGCTTTACGGTTTTAAATCTGACTATCATCTGCGCGTGCGGCGCAACGTCAATTTTTTCCCCGTTTTCATTCTCCAGGTCTTCCACCGTCTGCGTAAAAAACGGCTGATTTGGCTGCATAATCTCAATCTCGTCTCCGGCAAAAAATCGGTTTCTTTGTGTGATTGTCGCAATGCCGGTTTTCTCGTCATAATCTAGCACAATTCCAATCAGGTCATAGTCTCGGATATACGAATTTGTTGTGTACACCTGTTCCTGCGCTCCGGGCTTTCCGAAATAGAAGCCTGTGGTGTATGGACGATGGCTAACCTTGCAGATTTCCTCAAACGCTGAGCCGTCATACGAATATCCGTCGGGGTCTGCAAGATATTTGTCTATCTCTTGCCTGTAAGCCTGTATAATAGTCGCAACATAATACGAGCTTTTCACTCGTCCCTCGATTTTAAAGCTTTTCACGCCGCTTTTTATAAGCTCGGGAATATGCGCAATCATGCATAAGTCCTTTGAATTAAAAATGAAAGTCCCGCGCTCATTCTCGAAAACCGGCATATATTCTCCCTCGCGCGTCTCCTCCATAAGCGCGTAATTCCAGCGGCATGGATGCGCGCAGCTTCCCTGATTTGAGTCTCTGCCCGTCATGTAGTTGCTCAAAAGGCATCTACCGGAATACGATATGCACATCGCGCCGTGCACAAACGCCTCAAGCTCCAGTTCGGCCGGCGTGCGCTCGCGTATTTCGCATATCTCCTCCATGCTCATCTCTCTCGCCAGCACCACCCGTTCCGCTCCGAGCTTATGCCACGCGCAGGCGGTACGGTAGTTGATATTATTTGCCTGCGTGCTGACGTGTATCGGAATTTCGGGAGCGAGCGAGCGCATCATATCAAACATACCAAAATCCGCTATCAGTACAGCGTCAAATCCGAGCGGACGTATTTCTTCTATAAAATCGGCAAACTCGTCAATATCCTTGTTGTGCGGCAAAATATTCGCTGTCAGATACACCTTTCTACCGCGTTTGTGAGCGTATTCCAGTCCCGCTTTCATATCCTCGATTGAAAAATTGTCCGATGCAGTACGCAGACTAAAGGCCTCTCCGCCTATATACACAGCGTCCGCTCCGTATTGCACGGCGGTTTTAAGTTTTTCCAAATCCCCTCCCGGGGCGAGAAGCTCAGGTTTATTCATATGTCCTCCTGTTTATGATGAATATTAAACTTTTTCTTTATTTTTCACCGATATAGTAATTCCGTCGCCAAGCGGAAGCACCGACGTGGTAAGCTCGGAGCGGGCGTACAGCGCGGAAACAAAATGCCGAAGCCGCTTCACTATGGTGATTTTCCTGCGGATAACATGCCCGTCGTCCGCCGTCATGCCCTTATACAGCACATTGTCGGCTATCAGAACGCCGCCCGGTCTGAGAAGCCGCAGACAATCGTTCAGCATATAAATATAGTGCGCTTTTGGTCCGTCGAGAAAAATCATGTCATACTGCCCGCCGATATTCGGCATGAGGTCTTTGGCGTCGCCCTCGGCAAGCGTTATCGTGTCGTACAGCCCCGCGCGTCTTATATTTTCTCGGGCAATACGCGCCATGTCGCCGTCGTATTCCATAGTCACAATTTTTCCTCCGTCCGCGAGCGTATCCGCCATCAAAATTGACGAGTAGCCTATAGCCGCGCCCACTTCAAGAATATCGTGCGGACGGATAATACTGCCGATTACCTTTAAAAACTGCGCTGTTTCGGGTTGGATAATCGGAATCTCGTGCTCTGCGGCATACTCCTCCAGCTCTTTCAAAATTCCATGATGCGGCGGAATTTCCCCGCGCAGATACTCGGTTATATAAGGCGGAACAATCGCGTCCTTGTCGTATTCAATCACAGCCCCGCCTCCCGCTTTGCCTTTAAATGCTCGTCGTATGTTTTAGAAAATATATGCTTTCCGTCTTTGCCCATAACGAAGAACAGCGCGTCGGTGTCCTCGGGATAAAGCGCGGCCTTTATGCAGTCCTCGCCCGGCGACGCTATGGGTCCCACGGGAAGCCCGGCGTATTTATAGGTGTTATACGGCGAGTCGATTTTAGTATCGGCGGTTGATAGATTTGTCTTGCGCTCTTTTAAAATATACTGCACCGTGGCGCACGACTGAAGCTTCATATTCTGTTCCAGACGGTTATAAAACACCCCCGCCACCTTCGCCCGCTCCGTGTCGGACGCAGTCTCCCGTTCTATAACGGACGCGAGCGTTATAATTTTATCCACGGACATATTAAGCTCCTTTGCACGGTTTTTATATTCCTCCGTGAACACGCTTTCAAAGCGCGCGAGCATTTCGTTCACAACATCCCGTGCCGACGCGTCTTTTGAGAAATAGTATGTGTCAGGGAAGAGATAGCCCTCCAGCGGGTTCTCACGTTTGGGAATCTTTTTAAGAAAGTCATAGTCGTACCCGGCAGGGTCAAGCGCGGCGACCATATCCTCGCGGCTTGCAAGCCCCGAATCGGCAACGGCGTCGATAATCTGGCGCAGCTCGTAGCCTTCTGGAATAATTATTTTTGTATTCCCGCGGTTTGCCTTTGTAAGCTCTGTCATTATCTCCTCATAGCTCATTCCGTTCTGCACCGTAACAGGGCCGGGCTGAAATTTTTTGTCGTAGCCCTTTTCCGCCGCAAGGCTGACAAACTTAGACGGCTTCTTTATCGCGCCGCCCTCTTTAAGCGCGTTTGCAATAGCTTTCGCGCCCGAGCCTTTTTCAATCGTTACCGTAACGGGCTCGGAAAGCTTAACTCCTCCCACGTCGCTTGCCGTAACGCTGATTATGATAACCGCGCATAAAACTATAAGCGCAAGCGCGCCCGCCGCTCCCAAAAGCGCGTATATACGTTTTTTGCCCGCCGCCGAACGCGCCGCCACGCGCTCGGAAAGGCTCATGTTTTCAAACGGATTTTTCTTCATTTGTATCGCCAACCTTTAAATAAATATTATTTCTTTACAGTCTTCTTTCAAATTTCTCCGCACAGGGCGTTATTGATGAAACGCTGTTCCATGCGAACGCCCTCAGCGTCCATCCGCATTCCGCTTCAAAATCAGATGGAAGAATAATGCTTACGGATTCTTCGGCGTTTTCACATTCCTTAATTAACGCGTTGACTAACGTATCGTCTTTATACAACGCTAAAATCAATACGTACCCGCCGTTAAGCCCCTTTGCCGAAACAGCCGCCGCCTCGCCCGCTTTTATTTCCGCGGGACATTCATATACCCATTCAAAATCAGTCTCCCCGACGGTTTTCTGCGGATAATACCTAAACCAAATATTCTCATCGGGATTATCTTTCCATTCAGGCTCGCCCAATTCGGCTTTTAAAGGCTCCAACCCTATAAGAGATTTATCGGGCGTTTCAGTATCCATATAGTTGTCATAACATTCTAAAGTTAATAACTCTGGATTGTTTTCAAAATTCAGCTCGGTTAATTTATTATTATAACAAATCAATTCCCATAGCTTTTCATTTTCCGATGTATCAAGTTCAGTTAATAAATTGTTCGCACACCATAGATTTTCTAAATATTTATTATCCGATACATCAAGCTCCGTAAGTAAATTATTATTGCAATCAAGATACACAAGATATTCCCATCTTGATAAATCTAACTTTTCTATTTTATTGTCAGCACATATAAGCTGATACAGATATGGGACAAGTTCGCTGTTAATTTCGGTTATTTCGTTATTTTCACAATATAGATAGTTTAATCTCGGTAAATTTTCAATACCACTTAAATCCTTTATTCCTTTATTGCTTATATCAAGAATATCTATGGACCACAATTTTGCCCAATCACGTATTGACATAATACTGTCAGGGGTTCTGTTTATTCCATCATTATCCTCTAAAATTTCTATAATGGCGTTACAAAAGTTTATGTCTTTAAAAACCTCTGAGAATTTTCTGTCTCCCATTTCAATAGCATGTTCTTCATCAACATTTGCTTTAACTCTCATGTGAGGACTGTTATCACCAATAACCTCTATTGATATTCTGCTTTCAACTGTTTGAGGGTGGCAATCTGATAATGCTGAACACGATTGCCCGCGAACTCG
Source organism: uncultured Clostridia bacterium (assembly GCA_949742185.1). Classification (GTDB taxonomy): domain Bacteria; phylum Bacillota; class Clostridia; order UBA1381; family UBA1381; genus CATJNN01. Next base: position 10,427 of record CATJNN010000105.1, read on the forward strand.
TTGCTCATGGAAATTAGAATTAGGCGCTGTTTCGCCGCTAAATTTATTTCGACCTTCCATATTCAAATAAGCCCATGTTGCGGCGCTTAATTTCCTTTCACTGCTGTTATCGCTTCGTTCAATCTGTATAAATCCATGCAGCCAACTATCATTGTTATGATCTGAACGCACATTCTCATCGACATGATATATCAAAATTCCGCCGTTAAAATCTGTTTCTCCGGAAAAATTATCATTTAATCCTTCTAAGCCTTTATCAAATCCAACAAGCTGACGATTTTCAATAAGAAAATATTGATTAGGGTCTGCTTTGCTTCGTATTTCGATTACTTTATACTCGCTGTCCTCACCCATTTCCGAAATACTGTTTATATCTCCGTCCCAATTATTTACAACCGTAGGCGTTACATATCCTAACTGCATTTTACACCAAGGGTCTAAATGCGCCGGAACATGATATAACCAACCTGCATACGGGTCGTCATATTCTTCTGTTTTACCCATTCCCGCATAACGGTGTCCCCAGTTTCCTACCGCCATAAGACTGTACATTGCAAGACCGTTTGACGCCGTTCCTTCAATACGCGAAAAATATAAATCAGGCAAATTAAAAACGGAGTGTCCAAGCTCATGGCACGTTGTTCCTATTCCCACAGGAACATCCTCATACATTAACTCCTCTTGAACGGCAAACCAACCAAGGTCGTAACCGTTTGCCATTTCAACTCCAAAAGGTTCCGAATGAGCATAAATACGTTCTTGTCCCGCAAATATTGTAACAAGATGAATCTCTTCCCATTCTGAATCAAGTGTAAAATTTTCTTCAATAGCTCGGACTGCTAATGACGCTGTATTTCTCACTTCTGTATAATTGTTTCTCCAGCTTTTTATTGGATGCGGTATATCAAGCGATACTTTTACAACTCCCTCCGCATAATCATCTATTTTATAGCCAACATTCAAATCTTTATAAGTCACATTGCCTTCTCTATCCGTTTTTGCATTGACAACACTTGCAGGCTCAAATACATCTAAACCATTAGAATTTTCTTTCCAATAGTTCACGACACTGAGTGCGCCGCGAGTTGTATCAAACATCTGCTTATTCCAATATTCGGCATTGTGTTTTATTTTTACATCACTAAACTCAATTAAAACAGCAAGCAGTTTCTGATTTGTGAGCGGTTTTTTATTATCAGTTTTATCATCTGCTGAAAAGAACTGAACATTGTCATTTGCAGTGGATTGAGAATAATCAATGCGCTCCGCATTCTCCCAAAGCGGCAGTATGTCCTTGCGCTGAATTTTATGAGAAAAACCGCTGAATAAGAATATTTCACCAACGGTTTGTGATGTCGGCGCAATTTTACCGTCTTTTATCTCGGCGTATTTATAGCCGCCGCTTTCTTCATCATATGCAATTATATTTCCGTCTCCGTCCTCCTGCCAGCTGAAAAATTCATCGCCGTAGCTTGTGACAGTAATTATATCACCATTCGGCTGAGTAAATTCATTAGGAACAGGACAAACAGGCGCGGCAAGAGCAGAGCCTATCATTAAAACAAATAAAGCCGCTATACAGCCCATGCAGGCTTTGAATTTTTTCAGCATAAACTCACGCTCCCTTAACATATAATTGTTTGATATGTTATCATTTTATATGAATTTACCAACGAAGTCAATAAATACATTGCAAAATAAGGAATTTTAATATATAATTAGAAGCAGAATACAAATATTTCATATGGAGGGAAAAACAATGTCGGATTACAAGCAGATTTACGAACGCTGGCTGTCGTCGCCGGCTGTTGACGACAAAACAAAGGAGGAGCTTCGCTCTATCGCGTCGGATGAAAAAGAGATTGAAGAACGCTTCTACCGAGAGCTGGAATTTGGCACGGCGGGAATGCGCGGTATACTCGGCGCGGGCAGAAACCGCATGAATATATACACGGTTCGCCGAGCGACTCAGGGCGTTGCGAAATATGTTAATTCCGAGGGCGCGGAGGCTGCAAAGCGCGGCGTGCTTATAGGCTATGATACGCGTCACTGCTCGCGTCTGTTTGCTGAGGAGTCGGCAAAGGTGCTCACGGCAAACGGAATTAAGGTATATCTTTTTGACACTGTTCATTCGGTGCCTGAGGTTTCGTTCGGCATTCGCGAGCTGGGCGCGGCTGCGGGTATTATGATTACCGCAAGCCACAATCCAAAGGAATACAACGGCTATAAGGTTTACGGCGCCGACGGCGGACAAATGCCTCCGGAAGCAGCGGACGTGGTTGTTAAGGCGATTGACAGCTACGATATCTTCGACGACATAACGTTGTTTACATGGGAACAGGCGGAAAACAGCGGTCTTCTGGAGATTGTGGGCGAAAAGCTCAACGAGCGGTTTTTAGACGAAATTTCAAAACAGCAGCTCAACCCTGAGGCAGTTTCCAAGGTTGCCGACACTTTTAAAATTATATACACTCCGTTCCATGGCACGGGCAGCCGCCCCGTTAAGGCGATACTTTCGCGCATGGGGCTTAAAAACGTGCTCGTCGTTAAAGAACAGGACACTGAAGACGGCGATTTTCCTACAGTTAAATCTCCTAACCCCGAAGACAAAGAGGGCTTTGAGATTGCGATAAAAATGGCTAAGGAAAACGACGTCGACCTCATTATCGGCACAGATCCGGACTGCGACCGCGTGGGAATAGTTGTGCGCGACGCTCAGGGCATATACCGCACACTGACAGGCAACCAGACAGGCGCGCTTCTATGCGAGTATATTCTTTCCTCAAAGGCGGCGCGCGGCATATTAACGGATAAGTCGGTCGTGATTAAAACAATCGTAACGACCGAGCTTGTCGCGGCTATCGCAAAGGAATATAATACAAGCGTTATAAACGTTCTCACAGGCTTTAAATATATCGGCGAACAGATGACGGAATTTGAAAAAACAGGCTCGCACACATATGAGTTCGGCTTTGAGGAAAGCTACGGCTATCTTGAAGGAACACACGCGCGCGACAAGGACGGCGTTGTCGCAACTATGATGATTGCGGAAATGGCGTGCTGGTATAAGACAAAGAATATGTCGCTTTACGAGGCTCTGGAGGATATTTATAAAAAATACGGCTATTTTGCGGAGAGAACGGTGTCAATCGTTATGCCCGGCAAGGACGGTATGGAGAAAATGGCGGCGATACTCGATAACCTGCGCAGTCAGCCTCCTAAGTTGGTATGCGGCATGGATATTGTTAAATACACAGACTATCAGAAGCAGACTGTAACGAAGGACGGCAAAGCCGCTTCCTTTGATAATCTTCCGAAGTCAAACGTTCTAAAATACGACCTTTCGGACGGCAAAACATATTTTATTGTGCGTCCGTCGGGAACGGAGCCTAAAATCAAGATTTATCTCGGTACGGTCGGCGAGTCTATGGACGGCGCTCAGGCAGCTATAGACAGCGTACTTGCCGATGTGAAAAAGATTATGGGCGTTTAAAAAATAAAACTAATTTAAAATATCGAACTCATAATCCTTTTAATCACCGCTGTTTATTACAATTAATTAAACTCAAAAAGCGTCCGAGGACGCTTTTTGAGTTTAATTAAAAAATCCCCGTCGCTTATTTCGTCCTGCAGCAAGCGTCTGCGCGCTTTATTTAATAATATCTTTGTATGGTTTATATTCCGAATTTAAAGTCAGCATTATCCGCCGTGTACGCATACAATGACAATAATTCGGAACGTCGAATCCCGAATTATTTTTGATGTTGTTTCACAGCGCAGTTAATAAAATTTGTTGATAAAACAGCGAAAACTCTTGTAATTTTCGGTAAATAAGGTTAAAATAGTTTGTGATAATAAAAAAGGGGATTTACCATGTTTATAGATAAAGCAAAAATTTTTATAAAAGCAGGCAGCGGAGGCAACGGAGCGATTGCGTTCCACCGCGAGAAATATATAGCTTCGGGCGGTCCCGACGGCGGCGACGGCGGAAAGGGCGGAAGCGTTATTTTTCGCGTCGACCCCGGAATGTCCACGCTTATGGATTTTCGCTATAAGCGCAAATACGCCGCGGAAAACGGCGGCGACGGTTCGGGCAAGCGATGCACGGGCAAAAACGGTAAGGACATTATAATTGAAGTGCCGCAGGGCACTGTTGTCCGCGACGCGGAAAGCAACCGCATTTTAGCCGATTTATCAGACCCCGGCAAAGACGAGGTGCTCGCGCGCGGCGGTAACGGCGGCTGGGGCAACGCGCATTTTGCAACTGCGACGCGTCAGGCTCCGAATTTTGCGAAAAACGGCCAAAAAGGCGGCGAGCGCGAGGTTGTTTTAGAGCTTAAAATGCTTGCAGACGTGGGACTTGTGGGCTTCCCGAACGTCGGAAAATCCACTCTTCTTTCGCGAACTACAAAAGCTAACCCAAAAATTGCAAATTATCACTTCACGACCCTTGCCCCCAATCTTGGCGTTGTTGAGCTCGGAACGCACATGAGCTTTGTGCTTGCCGACATACCCGGTATTGTCGAAGGCGCGAGCGAGGGTGTCGGACTTGGGCACGATTTTCTTCGCCATATAGAACGTACGCGGCTTTTAATACACGTTGTCGACGTGTCCGGGATTGAGGGGCGAAACCCTCTTGAGGACTTTGATGTAATAAACAACGAGCTTTCTCAGTACGATATGGATTTGGAGAAACGCCCGCAGATAGTGGCGGCGAACAAAACTGATATTTTGCAGGACGACGAAGCATTTTCCAAATTTAAAAACGAGCTTAAAAAAAGAGGCTACGAGGTTTTCTCCATATCTGCGGCGACAGGAAAAGGCGTGGACGAGCTTATGCATGCGGTTTATGAAAAGCTTTCGTCGCTTCCGCCCGTGCAGATATTCGAGCCTGAAATGGATATAGACGAGGACGAATTTGTAGATAAAACCTCGGCGGGCTTTGATGTGCGAAACGAAAACGGCGTGTATGTTGTGTTTGGATCGTGGATTGAAGCTGTGGGCGGCAGTGTAAACTTTTCCGACGAGGAGTCGCTTCAGTATTTCCAGCGCGCGCTTAAAAACCGCGGCGTCATCGACGCGCTTGTGGAAAAGGGCTGCAAAGAAGGCGACACAGTGCGTATTGGAGATTTAGAATTTGATTTTGTTTGGTAATGATTTGGAAACGCCCAATATTAATTAGATTTCGAAGGGAGCTATAAAATGATAACAACTAAACAGCGTGCTTATCTTCGCAAGCTTGCGCATGGCATAGAGCCGATTTTTCAAATTGGCAAAGGCGGCGTGACCGAGGTTATTATAAATCAGCTTTCGGACGCTTTAAACGCGCGCGAGCTTATAAAAGTTCATATTTTAGATTCAGCCCTGCTGGATACAAAACAGACCGTAAACCTGCTTGCCGAGTCGCTCGGCGCGGAGCCTGTACAGGCTATAGGCTCAAAGCTTGTACTTTATCGGCAGGCTGAAAAAGAAAAGAACAGAAAAATCGAGCTTCCGAGGAACAAAAAATGAAAATAGGAATTATGGGCGGTACCTTTAATCCCATACACAACGCTCATTTGATAATCGCCCAGCTTGCGGCGGAGCAATATAAGCTCGACCGCGTGTGGTTTATGACAAGCGGAAACCCCCCGCATAAAACCGGACATACCATGCCCGACGCCCGCGTCCGCCATGCTATGACGGAGCTAGCCATTCAGCACAACGGCATATTTGAAGCATGCGACTATGAGGTTTCCCGGAAAGAATATTCTTATACCGCTCATACGTTTGAGACGTTTAAGAATTTATATCCCGAGCATGAATTTTATTTTATTGTCGGCGCGGATTCGTTATGCATGCTGCATA
>CATJNN010000106.1 GCA_949742185.1 uncultured Clostridia bacterium
CGGACTCCACTTCGACAACGCTGTTAAAATTATCATCAAATACCATCCTGTGAGAATTCCCGCTCCAATCTTTGAAACCATGTTTCCCGCTCCAAGTATTCCGCTCCCCGCAAAACCAATCAGCACACCGACCGCAAGAGTTAAAAACACAGACAGTCTTCTAATTCCAAAAAGTCTCATGGCGCGCGTTTTAATTACCGCCGCCGCGCACGCCGCCATAACAACAACGCACACGACAAGCGAAATCCCAAAATTGCCGCGCCCGAAAGCTGCCAATGCAAGCGCGTTCAGCCGCTCCGCAAGAAAAACGGACGCAAAGCCCGCTGAAAATATTGTTAATAAAACGTCAGTCATATTTTTGTCTCCCCGCAATGCCGTAAATTAAACGCAGTCCTTATTGTTAATGAAAATCCATCGGCGCATCGAACGCCTCTGTATTTTTGCTGTTTGCTTCGCAAACGCTGTTAATGAAAATCCATCGGCGCATCAAACGCCTCTGTATTCTTGCTGTTTGCTTCGCAAACGCTGTTAATGAAAATCCATCGGCACATTAAACGTCTCTGCATTTTTACTGTTTGCTCCGTAAACGCTGTTAATCAAAAAGCGCAAGTATCTCGTCGTTTGACAGTTTGCTGATTATAGCTTTATTTGCTTGTATCACGCCGTCTGCAAGCATTCGTTTTTTATCCTGCAAATGAATTATTTTTTCCTCGATTGTCCCTCGCGACGCAAGCTTAATCACTTGCACCGCATGCCTCTGCCCTATCCGGTGCGCGCGGTCAGACGCCTGATCCATAACTGCCGGATTCCACCAGGGGTCGTAATGAATAACCATGTCCGCTCCCGTCAGATTCAGTCCTGTTCCTCCTGCCTTCAGCGATATAAGAAACACCGGCGCCTCTCCGTTATTAAAGCGTTCCGCAAGCTGCGTGCGCTTTTCAGACGGAGTTGAACCGTCAAGGTAAAATATAGGCACTCCTAGCTTTTCAAGCCTCTCCTTTATAATCGCAAGCATGGAGGTAAACTGAGAAAATATAAGTATACTGTGCCCTGACGAAACACCGTTGGACACAAGCTCTTCTAACAGCTCCAGCTTGCCGCTGTCCTTTTTATATGACGTATTAAAAAGCCTAGGATGACAGCATATCTGCCTTAAACGTATCAAAAGAGCAAGAATCTTCATTCTTCCTCCGGCGGTGTTTTCTCCGGACATTATTGAATACGCCTCAGACTTTGCCATAGCCAAATATGAGATATAAAGCTCTTTTTGTTCTTTTGTAAGCTCAGCGAGCATCGTATTTTCAATCTTTTCAGGCAGCTCCGTTAAAACCTCGTTTTTCATTCTCCGAATCACAAACGGCGCAATCTTGCCGCGCAGTTCTGAAATCGCCTCCCGCTCGGTTGAATGTCCTATATGCGCCTCATATCTCCCGCAAAAATCCTTATATGAATAAAGATACCCGCTCATAACAAAATCGAAAATAGACCATATTTCCGTCAGCGAATTTTCAATCGGAGTACCCGTCAGGGCAAAACGATGATTCGCATGAATTCGCTTCACTGTACGCGCGTTCATAGTAGACGGATTTTTGATATACTGAGCCTCGTCTATAAAGAAATAGTCAAATATAAATTTATCATAAAATGCGCTGTCGCGCCGCAAAAGCGGATATGACGTGATAACAAAATCATATTCCGCTATATGCTCAAGCTTTTCCGCACGTTCATTTCTGCTGCCGTCCACTATCATCACCGTCTTCTCCGGCGCAAACCGCTTTATTTCATTATCCCAGTTATATGTCAACGCGCTCGGCGTAACAATGAGCGTCGACGTAGACGGCTTCTGCGCACACATAAACGCGATAACCTGTAAGGTTTTCCCTAAACCCATGTCATCCGCCAAAATTCCGCCCATGCCAAAGGCGGAAAGCTGGCAAAACCATGTCACACCCTCCGTCTGATACGGTCTGAGCACCTTTTTGATATGAGCCGGTATATCCGGCTGTATCTCGCGTATATCTGAAATTAGCTTTTCAAACCCTTCGTCAGTTCTCACAATTCCGCTTTGCGCCGCCGACTCAAGATACAGCGCGTTGGAGCGGTTAAGGATTTTCGAGCCGTTTTCCAAGTCCTCACTATTAAACGCCAGTCTGTCTATAAGCTCAAGTACCGACAGCGTCTCGCTGTCGCGGTCAAGCGCGAGAAAACGACCATCCGTTAAGCGGTAAAATTTTTGTCTGAGACGCACCGCGCTCAGGATGCCTCTTATCTCTTCCGAAGACAGCGAGGTTTCAAATCCCATCTCCAAAAGATTTATATCATGCTTATAACTCACATGTGCATATATATCCGCAGACGACGTTATATGTATTGTCTTAAACGCGTCTGAATAATACAGCTTTGCCATTTTCTGCAGACACGGCAAACCAACTGATAAAAAATCAAAAATCTTAATGTCGTCCGTCAGCGTATACAGCCCTTCCGCATTCAAAAATTCTGAAAAACACTCCAAAACTGCGCCCTCGGTCTCATAGTCCCGTACTATAACCTTATCCGTCTTAACATATTCATCCGGCAACATTATCGCAATCGACCCGTAAAACACGCGTATAACCGCACTGATGCCAACACCGTATTTATCAAAATAAATCTCAAATCTTGGCTTTGCCTCAACCACTAAATTAGAAATTCCCTGCACGCTTACGCCATGCTGACCGCGCACTTTAGGCAGCACCTCCGCCGCAAACGCAACTGTATTATTCCCCTTAAACTGCAGCTGCGTGCGCGAATCCTGAGTCAAAGCCGAATAAATCGGCATATACCAGTCTCGCCATTGTCTATCGGTGCAGTATATGTCATTCTCATAGAAAAACCAGCTTCCATCAGGGATAAGCGCCAGTCCGGCGTCAGCAACAGAAAGATTAATCTCAGTATCCATAGCTGAAATATCCACAAGAATATCCGGATTTTCATGCTTTATCTGAAAATCAGCATATTTACCGCTGTCAATATACAACGAAAATCCCGTCTTCTCCAAAAGCGTCATAAGCCTCCTTGCCGTGTAAACGCCAAATCCCGCCTGTGTAAGCTCAGAACTGCCGACCGCTTTATTCTGGTGACTTTCCACCAAAATATCAAGAATCTGCGACGCAGTTTCAGCAAAAAAATGAGTCCGCCTCGAATATGTTTCATGTTTGGATATAACAAACTCCCCGCCTGACGCATACGCTTCAAGAAAACTGCCAATATCAGACACTCCCATCATCTGCTCTCCGCCAATACTTAAACTGATTCCATATCTAAGCTCTTTTTTCAAAAATATATGCAGAGCAAATGATATATTAAGCTGTGTGCGTTCGGTATTATCCTCTGTAAAACGCGAGCAAAGCTCAGCGGCAAGACGGTCATTGTCGTCTACATACGCCTCCCCCGCTTCCAGCTCCGCCTGATACTGTTTAAGCGTTGCCACAACATGCTTACAGGCGCAGCGCATAGTGCTGTAATACTGGCAAGTACAGAAACAATCGCTTATTTTATCGCCGTCAAACGATACCTGCACTGTGTAAAGACTTCCGCCGTCAATCACAGCGGTAAGCTGCGCCGGCTCGCGTTTTCTTAGATGCACGCGCCCAAGCGCAAAATACTCTGTCCCGCGCCGGTATATTATATCAGAACATATGCTTTTTATCATGTTATCGTCAATCTGCATGTTCCTTCCCCCTAACAGGCATTATTATCCTTATATTTTATCATCTTTTTTTTTACTGCACAAGCCTTTTTAATGATTTTATGGAAAATAAATGGATAAATTTCAAAAAAAATGCAAAACGCAGGAATATTTTAATGTGATATTACCAAATTAACGAATAAACAAGCTCTTATGTTTTGGCAATCTTGCCGTTGATTTTCAACATCAATATATGTTACAATGCAGGAAAGAGCATGAGAACAGGCTTTTTAAGGAACAATTAACGGATATAAAGTTTGAGGATTGATGACTATGGGTAAATTTGATAATATATTACTGTGTACAGACTTAGACGACACGCTTTTAACTACTGATAAAAAAGTGTCGGCAGAGAACCAGAAAGCCATTGAATATTTCCAGACGGAGGGCGGTATTTTTACTTTTGCCACAGGCAGAATGCCACACGGAGCGCGTCTTGCGCTTGATTTCGTTACTCCAAACGCTCCCATTGTCTGCTATAACGGCGCGGGAATCTTTGATTTAAATAAAAACAATATGATTTGGAAAACCTCTCTCGATAAAGATTCCATTGAGGTTGTTGAGATGGTGGAAAAGGAATTCAATTTTGCAGGAATAGAAATATGCGGCGAAGACAACGTATACTTTTCACGCATGAACCGCATTGTCTACGAACATAAAGCTATTGAACGCTTCCCCGATAATTTTGTGGATTATCATGACGTTACGGAACCGTGGATTAAGGTGCTGTTTATGCAGGAGAAAGAAGAAGTTGCTCAGCTTCGCGAGTTTATAGCCGGCAGCCATTTTGCAGATAAATATGAATTTATCCAAAGCAGCCCCTATTACTATGAACTTCTCCCCAAAAACGCCACAAAAGGAAACGCGGCGCTTCAGCTTGCTGATATCCTCCGCATACCTCATGAGCGCGTTATCGGCGTTGGCGATAATGAAAACGACCTGTCGCTTGTTAAACAAGCCGGCGTCGGCATTGCAGTATCTAACGCTGTCAACGCCATCAAAGACGTTGCAGATTACATAACAGTAGATAATAATTCTCACGCTATTTCTGCTGTTATTTCAGCGCTTGCTAACGGTATTATCTCAATAAACGATTAATTTAAAAGCGATAATAGTTGTACAGAACAAACTTTCCGTTTTTTGATTATATATGGTTGAAATTTATTTTACTGAAAATATGACTGTCAATTTATATTTTGCATTAAGTTATAAATATAAAATCCTAAACATTTATAATGTTTAGGATTTTATATTAGCTCGTCTTGTTTGATAAGCCTGTCTTCAATTATATTGCCGTAAACAATTTCGAATCAGTTCTGCATCCCCGCAATTCCGCCTAAAAGCTGTACGGCAAGAGCGGCTCCGCACTGCATCCCCACTTCCATATAAACATCTCTCATTTCCTCTTCATATTGAGAAATTCTTTTGAGCATAGCATCATATTCCTTCTTCTGCGTGAGTATTTCCGTAATCATATCCATAAGCGGCGCACGTACTCCGTCTATTCGCTGAGCATATGTCCTGCCGTCTGAATTTCCGCTTTGCTCACCACAAATCAAAAATTCGCGTATGTACCGAATATCCAGCCTTTGAAAAATCCGAGAAAAATTATCCATAATATTCTTAACCTTTCTGCCTGCAAATTAAAATAAATACTTTGCCTGCGGGCTGACAAAGTTCTAAAACATTACATACATAAATTTTCAGGCTATATCCATGTTTTAGCAAACTTGTACATTAAAATTTTCGCCTGAAAACTTTTTCTTTTGACAACCGCTTGAAAAAATTCAGTACAAATGATATAATATTTTTGTACTTCTGCCTTTTCAGGCAGTTGCGCCTGACGAAGCGACATCTCTTTTAGCCGGGAGCGTCGCTTCTTTTTCATTTAATCAGACCCTTGTATATTTCTCTTACGCCGCGCCTCAGAATTTCAGCCTTTGATATACCGAGCGATTTTACACATTCTTCAAGCATCTCAAGCGTGTCCTGATCCAACATAACCTTTAGCGAAACGGTCTTCGGATTATCCGTAGGTCTTCCTATTTTTTTACCCAATACATCCACCTCACTTTTTTGGGTCAATAATATTTTATATTATTTATCCATTAAAGTCAAGTGTTTTATGATATTTTTGTATTACTATTTTTTACTTAAAAAATTAGCAAAGAAACTATATTTGCTTTAGCCCTCTTCCAGATAATTCTCAAACAAACAGAGACGCTTTTAAAGCGTCTCCTTTTGTTTGAAATACCAGCAAAGAACATTCATTCACTTAACAACTATACTCTCCATACTCTGACTAAGAATCTCTCCTATAATAGCATTACGCGACATTCCACATTCATCGGCAAGAGCCTGCAATTTCTGCCGAAGTTCACTCGGAATCCGAATTGTGAATATATTATATCCATCCTCGCCTCGTCTTTTTTTGATAATCATTTTATCACCTCCTTATTTTCACATTAATTATATGATATATTTTACAACAAATATATGTTAATTTTTTTGATTACTAAAAAACAGTATATATTTTTGCTGTTATCGACTTTCCCCTATCATAAATTACGACCTATTTAAGTATATATAATATGAAAAACATAAGGAGAGAAACAAACAATGAAAAAAGAAATGAAATTTATATCTCGCTGTACAGTTGCTCTTGTAGGAACAGCCGTTTTTTCGTCACTTGGATTTTCAGTTTTTTCAGGTCCTTTCGCCTTGTGCTACGGAATATCCGTAGAAGGCGCAGATATAGGCTGCGCTGCATCTGTGCAAGCTTATGAAAACGCTTTAAACGACGTAAATACAAAAATAGTGGCAGACTTTGGCGCAGACGCGGCAATAAATCCTGAACCGAATATATCAGTGCGCGTTCTTCCAAGAGATGAAATCCCATCCGAACGCGAGCTTTATAACAACATAGCGTCTCTATCTGAAAAACTTATTCCGTGCTACACGATACTTCATGGAGGCACAGAAATTGCATATTTTTCTTCTCAGGATGAAGCAAATCAAGCTGTTTCTTCCTATGTAAATGCTCTTTCCCCCGAAAACTCCGAGGCACGGCTGGACGGCGATTTTAAAATCATTTCCTCTTACGCCGCTCCATCGGAGATAATGAACGCACAGTCAGGACTTGAACATATGCTGAGCATACGCCCCTTATCTGTTTTATCAACCGTAACAGAACGCATAGAAGAATCCATTCCGTTTACTGAAACCGTCAGCAACGATGCGTCCATGTACATGGGAGAAATAGTCGTCGACCAAGAAGGAGAGGAAGGTAAAAAAATAACGGTGACGCGCGTACATTATAAAGACGGCGAAGAGCTTTTCCGTGAACTCATCTCAGAAACTACGGACTCCGAGCCTGTCACCCGCATAGTTCGCGCCGGAACCAAAACTCCGCCGACAGGCATAGGCTCCGGCGAATTTATCTTCCCCACATCCGGCGTTATTTCTTCACTGTCCGGTGAACGCTGGGGCAGAAACCACAACGGTATTGATATAGCAGACAAAACAGGAACCGATATTATGGCGGCGGATGAAGCCTCTGTAAAATTTGCAGGAATCGCGTCGGGTTTTGGAAATCTGGTAATCCTTGACCACGGCAACGGCTATCAGACATATTATGGTCACTGCGACAGTCTGATCGTTCATACGGGCGATATTGTGGAAAAAGGTGCGGTTATAGCGAAAATGGGCAGCACCGGCAACAGCACTGGTCCTCATCTGCATTTTGAAATCCGCAAAGACGGAAGCATATGCAATCCGCTTGATTATGTGTCCAAACCGTAAAAAAATCAACAATAACACATCTCTCTTTAACAAAAAAAATGTGACGTTCAACCAAATCGACAGCTTTTTATTAAAAATTTCTTAAATTGCTTGCTTTTTAGAATAAGTGGGTGTAAAATGTGCATTGTTGGTAAGATAAAAGGGACGGAGGAGTAAAAATGATTCAGGGAAATATTATTGTAACTGTTATAAGCATCATTTTGCAGGTATTTTCACTGTCAATAGGCTTATATTATGTATTCGTAGGACTTTTCGGATTTATCCCAAAGCGCGGCAGAGATGAAAAAATTTCAGATAAAATTCATCGTTTTGCACTGATTGTATCGGCGCATAACGAAGAAATGGTTATAGAGGGGCTTATAGACTCGCTAAATAAGCTGGACTATCCCAGAGACGCATACGACATTTTCGTTATAGCCGATAACTGTACAGATAAAACAGCCGCTATCGCCGAAGAAGCAGGCGCTATTGTTTATGAACGCTTTAATGACGAGCAGCGCGGCAAAGGCTACGCGCTTGAGTGGATGTTTGATAAAATTTACGCTATGGGCGATAAATATGATTATATCTCAATTTTTGACGCTGATAATCTTGTTGATAAAAACTATCTCAAAGCTATGAATGAACAAGCCAATAAAGGGCATAAAGTTGTTCAGGGTTATATCGACAGTAAAAATCCGTATGACTCATGGATTACAAGCTCATATTCGTTTAGCTTTTGGAGTGTAAACCGCATTTTTCAGCTTCCGCGCTACAGACTGGGACTTTGCTGTCAGCTCAGCGGCACGGGTTTTATTATAGCCGTTGAGACTCTGAAAAAGCTCGGATGGGGCGCAACGTGCCTTACCGAGGATATGGAATTTACAATGAAGCTTGCTCTTAACAACGAAAAAGTAGGTTGGGCGCAGGAAGCTATCATATATGACGAAAAACCGCTTACGCTTCGTCAGTCTTGGAGACAAAGAAAACGCTGGATGCAGGGACACACAGACGTTGCTATTCGCTTTCTCGGTAAGCTTATAAAAAAAGCTTTTCGCGACCGCGACTGGACTGCCATCGACTGTGCAATATATCTCATGCAGCCTGTTCGGGTATTGGCTATGGCAGTGATTTTGCTTATGTCTTATGTGCAGACATTCTATCCGGACGGTAATCTTGGCTTTGTACAAATGTCGTATTTGTTTAAAAGCCCTGTCGTATGGAATACAATTGTGCTTATTCAGATGCTGTATACTCCTTTTGTGCTTGCTTATGAACGCAAGGAATTCAACTTCCGTATGTTTATCGGATATATACAATACATGTTCTATCAGTTCACATGGATTCCGATTACAATTCAAGGCATGATTGACTGCAAAAAAACAGAATGGTCGCACACAGAGCATACTCGTCAAATTTCTATTGCAGAATTTGAAAAAATTAAAAAATAAACATAAAATCCCGCTTGTGTACAGCAAGCGGGATTTTATGTTTATTTTGGATTCCTCTTGCAAATATTCCAAAAATCATATATAATGATTATATCAAATATACGAAAGGCAGGCTAAAATATGTACGACGTAAAAAAAGGGTATGAAATTGCAAAAGAATATTATGCGCAATATGGCATTGACGTGGATAAAATGATTGAAATCTGCGACAAAACGCCTATCTCAATGCACTGCTGGCAAGGCGACGATGTCATTGGATTTGAAAAGAAAGAGGGCGGCTTAACCGGCGGCATACAAACAACGGGCGACTATCCCGGGGCAGCGCGCACAGCAGACGAACTTCGCGCGGATATTGAAAAAGCCATGAGTTATATTCCGGGCGAGCTGAAAGTAAATCTTCACGCAAACTATCAGGAAGCGGACGACTTTGTTGACCGCGACGCGATTGAACCGAAGCACTTTGAAAACTGGGTTAACTGGGCTGTTGAAAAGGGAATCGGCTTAGACTTTAACCCAACTTATTTTTCTCATCCGCTGAGTGAAAAAGCAACTCTTTCCAGCTCCGATGAAAAAATTCGTGAATTCTGGATTCGTCATGGTATTAAATGCCGTCAGATTGGCGCATATTTTGCTGAAAAAACAGGCAAGCCCTGTGTAATTAATCACTGGATTCCGGACGGCGACAAGGAATTCCCGATTGACACCATAGGCCCGCGTCTTCGTTTTAAGGATAGCCTCGACCAGATTTTTGAAGCTACAAAAGATGTGGAAAACGTTATGGACGGTATTGAATCCAAAGTATTCGGCATCGGCGCGGAAAGTTTCACCGTAGGCTCGCATGAATTCTGCATGGGCTACGTTATGAAAAAAAATCTTGACAATGTAATAATGACGCTTGATACCGGTCATTATCATCCAACCGAAGTGGTCTCGGCTAAGCTTGCGTCTATTTACGCTTTCTCCGACCATGTTCTTCTTCATGTTTCAAGACCTGTTCGTTGGGATTCCGACCACGTTGTGGCGTTTGACGACGAAACAAAAGCTATTATGGAGGAGCTTGTTCGTCTTGGCAAGCTTGACAAAACATATATTGCAACAGACTTCTTTGATGCGTCAATCAATCGTATTGTCGCATGGGTAACCGGTCTTAGAAATACCAGAAAAGCAATTCTTGCGGCTTTGCTGCAACCTGTAGACCATATGAAAAAGCTTGAAGCTGACGGCGATGTCAGCGGCAGACTTGCATTTGCGCAGGAATTTAAAGCTGCTCCGTTCAGCCTTGTATGGGATTATTACTGCGACAAAAACGGCAAGGGTATTGGACTTTCATGGCTTGACGAGGTTCGTCAATATGAAAAAGACGTGCTTTCAAAAAGATAATTATTTATAGGCAAGGGCAGATTTTCATATCTGCCCTTTTTGATAGGCAGAATAACAATAACATCTGCTATTTTAACAATGAAAACGGATTATTTTTATTGCTGCTACTGCAACGCATTTAATGAAAGTAATCTGGAACATTAAATCTCAGATTATTTTCACCGTTGTTCCACAACACGGTTGATAAAAAAATCCCACAGGATTTTACTCCTGCGGGGATTTTTTTATGTTTATTATTTCTTTTTCTTTCCGCCCTTGCCCTGCTGTCTTGCAAGCTGCGCTTCCTCAATCTTTGCCAAACGGTTTGTTTCTTTCCAGCTTGCCCAGAACGGGCTCGCAACAAAGATTGACGTATATGCACCGGCAAGTACGCCTATAATCAGCGGAAATGCAAATTCCTTAATCTTATCCACGCCTATAAAGTACAGAAGCACTATTGTAATAAGCGTAGTAATTGTCGTGTTTATTGTACGCCCCATACTCTCAGTAACGCTGCCGTCAACCACCTCGAATATTGTCTGCCCTTTAATACGCTTCATATTCTCGCGTATGCGGTCAAATACAACGATTGTGTTATTAATAGAATATCCCACAACCGTCAGCATCGCAGCGATAAACGTTGTGTTAAGCGGTATCTGGAAAATTACATAAACAGCCATCATAACAAGAATATTAATGGCAAGTCCGATAATTGCCATAACCGCCGAACGCCACTCAAAGCGAATTGCAATATACACTAATATGCAAAGAAGCGCAATAAGAGTGTATAAAAGCGTTTTCTGCTGCACCTGCAAACCGAAATTTGCCGACGCGCTTCCTACAGACACGAGATTTTCATCGCTGAGATTATATTTTTCTTTCATAGCGTTAAAAATCTTGTCTCTTGCTTCGTCAAGATTAACCTCATTGCCGTTTTCCTTTGCAGGAATTTTGAGAACAACTCTCGTACCCTCAACTCCTGAGCTTTGAATAACAGCAGAAGAAATACCCGCCGAATCTTTAACCAAAGCTGAAATATCGTCGTTGCTAAAGGTTTGTCCAAGGTCCACCTGCATACGCATACCGCCCTGGAACTCAATATCATAATTAAAGCCGTTGCTTACAAAGAACATGATAATGCCTGCGACAATTATAATAGCAGGGATTATCAGAAATTTATATTTATTTTTTGTAATATTTAATGTTTTCATTCCTCAGCACCCCCCTTATTACGCGCAGAACAGCTTGCGGTTTGAAATATTGAGCCGAACAAGCTGCTTGAGCAGGAACTTTGTAATAACGATAGCCGTAAGCATACTCACAACAACACCGATACCAAGCGTAATTGCAAAGCCTGTTACCGTACCGATACCCGAGCAGTAAAGAACCACGCAGGTTATAATCGTTGTAATATTTGAATCCAAAATAGCCGAGAATGCTTTTGAAAAACCTGCGTCAACGCCAGCTTTAATTGTTTTGCCCTGACGAAGCTCTTCTTTCATTCTTTCAAATATAATTACGTTCGCGTCGACCGCCATACCTATTGAAAGCACGATACCCGCGATACCGGAAAGGCTGAGGTTAACATGCGTCAAACCAAACACAAGCGCGATTATACCAACATAAATAGCAAGCGAAAGGTCTGCGATAAGACCAGGAATACGATACATAATCACCATGAATATCATAATCACAAGAATACCAAGACCAGCCGCAAATAAGCTTGTAGGAAGCGCTTTAGAACCTAATTCGGCGCCTACGGTATCCTGTGAAATCAGAGTTAAATCAAACGGCAATGCGCCGGATTTAATCTGGTTTGCAAGCATGTCTGCTCTTTCAGCCGTAAAACCGCCTGAAATAATACATGTTGAACTGTTAATCTCCTGCTGAACCGACGGGCGCGAAACCTCTGTTTCATCCATATAAATTGATATATAGTTTTTGCCCGACGCGCTCTGCGTAGAAGCTTTTCTCGTCGCGTCCGCAAATTTCGAAACCGCGTCTGTGTTGAACTCAACCTCAACATAGTCCTGGGCGTTGCTTGTTTCGCTCGTTCTGCCATACTTGTGAGCGGCATTTTTTATGTCTGTTCCCTCAAGAACAACATTTCCGTCCGCGTCTCTGAACGTTAGCTTAGCTGTGCTTCCCAACAGGTCAACCGCCTCCTGCGTGTTAAACAATGCCGGAATTTCAACAGTGATTTTATCTGTTCCATTCTTACTTATACGCGCTTCCGTGTATCCCGCATTAGTCATACGCGTATTGAATATAGTTTCAACAACGTTCATCTGTTCCTCTGTCGGGCTGTCAGCGTTTGCCTCAAATGAAATAACCGAGCCTCCCGCAAGGTCAATACCCTTTTTAATACCTTTCTCCTCGTCAAACATACCCTTGTATGAATATCCGGCTATATTAAAACCGAAAAAGCCCACATAATTAAGAGCAACGGCAATAAGCACCATGAAAACAAGGATAAGCACGCTTTTCTTCTTCATGTTTGTTCATTCCTTTCCTACATATTATAAAATGATTCTGTTTTTAGAAAGCTATCGGCAAAGACTATGGAGTCTTAAAACCATATCTCCTTTACTGATTCTAAAAACCATATGAAAGTATTATATCTCTCAAAGCATTTTCCGTCAATACTTTTATGACTATTTGCGCTAAATTTTTTATTTTTGCAGATTGATTTTATTGCTTTTATATGATATACTACATAAATAAAATTTAACATTCACACAAAGTGTCGCTTATTCTGTGTAAGGTTTAAGCGGTGAAAAGGGAATCGGGTGAGAATCCCGAACGATAACTGTCGCTGTATGTATCGAATGTTTTTGCTTTCACAGGCGAAAGCCGGTCATTGGGAAACTGAGAAGGCCGCAGAGTGAAAACGTTAAGCGTTTGCTTTATATGATACAAGTCAGAAGACCTGCTTTGATGTTATTCCGCAAGTGCGTACGCATAGGAATAATAGTTTTGCATGCATGCGGTATATAGCGTGTATACAAATTGTGATTTGTCCGCGGGAAAACTCAGCCGCGGCGGTTTTTGGCTGTAAAAACCGCCGCGGCTGTTCTTATATACAAACATACAAAACAGGA
>CATJNN010000107.1 GCA_949742185.1 uncultured Clostridia bacterium
AAATTATTATTAATTATAGACGCAGAAATGGGAGGAGTTTGGGCTCCTCCTGTTTTCAGAGTTAATGTTTCGGTGTCGCAGTGATATATAAGAATGAAATAAGAGTCAACACATAAAAATTAAAATATTTTGAAAGGATTTATGATTTTAAATCGTGTTATAAATGAAAGGTTAAAAAATCCTATAAAATAAACGGAGGTAGTAAAAATGAAAAAATTAATAATTGCAGGTATAGCTGCCGCAGCGGTAGTTACAGGTATAATTGCGGCTCCGGTGTCTATGGCGCACGGCGGAGCATGGTGCAGAGGAACAGGCTACTGCGCCGGAGAATGTATTAATAATGGCGCGCCGTATTGCTATGGAGCAGGACATCATAGAAATGGAGGACATCACGGCAGACATAACTGCGGGAATAATGAATATTGCATATACAGATAATTGATAAATTATGAAAAGCGAATGTGAAGTAAATTGCGCAGTAGATAGATATGCCGATACAGTTCGGCGTATCTGTCTTTTGCATTTAAAAAACTATAGTGATACTGAGGATATATTTCAATCGGTATTTTTAAAATATATGCTGTATAACGGCGCGTTTAGGGACGAAGAGCATGAGAAGGCGTGGATTATACGCGTTACAATAAATGCCTGCAAGGATTTTTTGAAAAGTTTTTATCATAAAAATGTTGTTTTTCTTGAAGATACATATGATATTGAGACAGAGGCATACACGATAGAATCAGACGTATTTAACGAGGTTGCATCTCTTCCGAAAAAGTATAAAGACGTTATTTATCTGCATTATTATGAGGGATATACGGCGTCGGAAATATCAGAAATGATAGGGAAAAAAGAAAATACTGTTTATACGCTTCTTTCAAGAGCAAGGCTGCTTTTAAAGGAGAAGCTCGGAGGTGATGATTTTGAATAAGATACAAGAAATATTTGACGGGATAAAAGCCGAGGATAGTCTAAAGCAAAATACAAAATATTTTTTGCAAAAAGAGCGCGCAAAAAGAGAAAAGAGTTTAAGTCGTGTGTATAAATATGCGGCAGCGTTCGCTGTATTGATTATTATTGTTTCAGGCGCCGGAGGCTACAGCGTTTTGAATAAAACAGTATCGTATATCAGTATAGATATAAATCCTTCCGTGGAATTGGCGCTTAATCGGTTCGATAACGTAGTTAAGGCGTCGGCCTATAACGACGATGGAAACAAAGTGTTAAAAAATCTTGATTTGAAGGGGAAATCATATACTGAAGCGATTGATGATTTGCTGGGTAGTCAAGAGATGGCTTTATATTTTAAAGAGAATAATAGAATTGATTTTACAGTTGTTTCTGACAGACAGAATGAAATTATAGAGGGAATACAGAGCTGCGGAGGGTATGCCCAGCATAATGGATATTGCCACGGTGCAGACGGCGATTTAGCGGCGCAGGCGCATAAGCATGGATTGTCGACAGGCAAATACAGAGCGTATATGGAGCTTTCTGAGTATGATGAAAATGTGACTGCCGAGGATTGCAAAAATATGACTATGAAGCAAATTCATGATATGATTGAAGAACATTCTGAATATAGGGGGACACAACGCGCTCACCATGACTATGGAATGAATCGGCACAATAACGGAGAGGGACATCATCGCAGGCGGTGATTACAGGAACAAAAAACGGAGCAAATGCTGATTGCTCCGTTTTTTTCAATTAACTGCGTTGTGAAATACCGCAAAATAAATTATGGGTTGATTGCTCAACTTATTTCTGTTGTTTTGTAAAGATAGATTTTATCTGTTGTAATTATTTTTAATTTAAAGTATAATATACTTGCTGAAGGAGATTATTTATGAATATAAAGCAAGATTTAACAACAGGAAGTATAAGCAAGAAGCTATGGATGTTTGCAATTCCGCTAATGCTTGGAAATGTGATGCAGCAGTTGTATAATTTAGTGGATACATGGGTAGTGGGCAAATACATAGGTGCGGACGCGCTGGCGGCAGTTGGCTCATCATATTCGCTGATGACTTTTCTTACGTCTGTTATTTTGGGGTTGTGTCTTGGAAGCAGCGCATTTTTTTCCATTGCATTTGGCGAGAAAAATATAGGCCGTTTAAGAAACGGAATATTTATGTCTTTTGTGATGATAGGCGTATTTTCTTTGGCTTTGACAACGGCGGCGTTTTATATGAATAACAGGATAATGTTGCTGCTTCAGGTGCCGAAGGAACTTCGGGAATTGATGAGTGAGTATCTGCATTGGATATTCATTGGAATTGCAGCCACATTTTTATATAATTATTTTTCAAATTTACTGCGTGGAATTGGAAACTCTTTTATTCCCCTTATATTTTTGTGCGTGTCTGTAGTATTGAATATAGCGCTTGATTTATATTTTGTGCTTGTTCTTGAACAGGGAATACGCGGCGCGGCCGTGGCTACGGTTATATCACAGTATATTTCGGGAATTGGTCTTATGATATACGTCTATCTCCGATATCCAAATCTGAGGGTGAAAAAGGAGGATATGCGTTTGAATAAGGAGACGGCAAAGGATATATCTTTGCTTTCGGGACTTACATGCTTGCAGCAGTCGGTTATGAATTTTGGAATACTGATGGTGCAGGGGATTGTGAATAGCTTTGGGACGCAGACTATGGCGGCGTTTGCGGTGGCTGTGAAAATTGATACTATTGCGTATATGCCTGTGCAGGATTTTGGGAATGCGTTTTCCACGTTTATAGCTCAAAATTTTGGTGCGGAGAAATATAAACGCATTCGCGCCGGAATAAAAGAGGCGTTGAAAAGCGTTGTGCTGTTTTGTGTTGTGATAAGCGGCATTGTGTGTGTATTTGCAAGACCGCTTATGGCGGCTTTTGTCAGCGACGGCAACGCGGAGATTATTAAAATCGGAGTTGGGTATTTGCGTGTGGAAGGAGCGTTTTACATAGGTATAGGAATTTTATTTATGTTTTACGGATATTATAGAGCAATTAATAAACCCAGAATGTCGGTTTTATTAACGGTTATTTCGCTTGGGATAAGG
>CATJNN010000108.1 GCA_949742185.1 uncultured Clostridia bacterium
AACGCCTGCCGCCATATTGGTAAGGCAGGAAATACCCAGCACGCGCATATTCGCATGACGCGCGCACACCGCCTCGGGGACTGTGGACATTCCGACAGCGTCCGCTCCGAGAATACCGAGCGCGCGAATCTCTGCGGGAGTTTCGTAACTCGGACCGGTCATGTACGCATACACGCCCTCGCGCGCGGTTATCGACAGTTTTTCTGCTACGTAAAGCGCAATATTGCGCAGATGTTTGTCGTAGCAGCAGGTCATATCGGGAAAGCGCGCGCCGAATTCATCTTCGTTCATGCCGCGCAGAGGAGACAGCCCCGTGAGATTTATATGGTCGGAGATTATCATGTAATCTCCTATATTATACGATTGATTTATTGCGCCCGCCGCGTTAGTGAGAATAAGATTTTCAACGCCCAAAAGCTTTAACACTCGCACATAATATGCGGTTTCTTCGGGAGAATACCCCTCGTAATAATGAAAACGCCCGCAAAGCATAAGCACAGGCGCATCGTTTATCTTTCCTATTGTCAGCGTACTTTTATGCATAGGCGCAGTCGAAGCAGGAAAATGCGGTATATCGGCATACGGAATTTCCACATGTTCCGACATAGCCCCGCATACCGCGCTCCAGCCCGAACCGAGCACAACGGCTGTTTTTGCCGAAAACGGCAGGGTCTCTCTTAAAAAGTCCGCCGACTGATTATATTTTTCATACTCCATGTTAGCTCCTCAAAAGAGAAACAGAGGGGCGCTGTCTGATATACTTGTATATCACAACAGCCTCCCCCGATTTCCTTGTTATTTTATTTAAAGTATTTAACGCCGGCTTCAAACAGCTTCTGGTCTTTATCTCCCGGCACGTTAACCGTAACGTTTTCGCCTATGCGCTCGCTGTGGCACATTTTGCCGAACACGCGTCCGTCGGGGCTTGTTATTCCCTCTATAGCCGCCGCAGAACCATTTGGGTTATACGCAATGTCGTATGTGGCTTTGCCGTCGAGAGTGACATATTGCGTTGCAATCTGTCCGTTTTCCGCAAGCTTTCGGATAGTGTCTTCAGACGCAGTGAAACGTCCCTCTCCGTGCGAAACCGCTACAGTGTGCATGTCGCCGACCTCCACATTTGCAAGCCACGGAGATTTATTTGACGCGATACGCGTCGTCGACATACATGACACATGTCTGCCGAGAGTGTTGAACGTAAGCGTTGGGCAGGTTTCATCCAAATCACGTATTTCTCCGTACGGCACAAGCCCGAGTTTTATAAGCGCCTGAAAACCGTTGCATATGCCGAGCATAAGACCGTCACGGTTTTTCAGCATATTCATAACTGCGTCTTTAACAAGCGGATTTCGGAACGCCGTCGCTATAAATTTGCCCGAGCCCTCCGGCTCGTCGCCTGCTGAAAATCCGCCCGGAATCATAATCATCTGCACATTGTCTATGCGCTTTTCCATCTCCTGCATTGAATATGCAACATCCGCCGCGCTGAGATTTCTTAAAACAAACACATCAGCCGACGCGCCCGCTTTTTCAAACACGCGCGCAGTGTCGTATTCGCAGTTGCTGCCGGGGAAAACAGGAATAAACACGCGCGGTTTTGCAAATTTTTCCGAAGCGACTGTTATATTTCGTTTATCATAGCTGTAGGTCTGCGGTTCTTCGGTGAATCTGCCCGCTTTTGTCGGGAACACTTTTTCAAGAGTGCCTGTCCATGCGTTTATAGCTTCATTCAACGAGATTTTTACGCCCTGAATCTCAATTTCTCCTAAGGAATTGGTGTGCGCAATCGTTACCGCGCCGTCTATAACGGTATCGCGCTCAACCTCCAGCACGATAGAACCCACGTTTGCGCCGAACAAATCGTCCGCCGTAACGCCGTCCTCAAACTTCACGCCGATTTTATTACCAAACGCCATTTTGCTGACTGTTTCGCAAAGTCCGTGATATTTCACAACACTTGACGACAACGCTTTTCTCGCGGCGATAGCTTGACGCACTGTATCGTACATTTTCTTGAGAGCGTCGAAGCGCGGCAAATCGTTCTCATCGCGCTCAGCCTTTAGCATAACTATTTTGGTGTCTGTTCTCTTTAATTCCTGCGAAACAACCTCGTCAGCCTTCAGCGGAGCCACCGCAAACGACGTAAGCGTCGGCGGCACGTTCAGCTCGTTAAAGCTGCCGCTCATCGAATCCTTGCCGCCTATTGCGGCAATGCCCAGTTCAAGCTGCGTGCGGTATGCGCCTAAAAGCGCGGCAAACGGTTTGCCCCAGCGTTTCGGGTCTGAGGTCATGCGTTCAAAATATTCCTGAAAGGTCAGATATATTTTTTTATAGTCCGCGCCGAGAGCTACAGCCTTTGAAACCGATTCTACAATAGCATAGGTCGAGCCGTGGAACGGGCTCCATACCGCCAAATCCGGATAATATCCAAACGTCATAACAGTGGCGGTGTTAGTATCGCCTTTAAGCGCCGGCACCTTAGCCGCCATTCCCTCGGACGGCGTAAGCTGATATTTCCCGCCAAACGGCATAAGCACGCTGCCCGCTCCGATGGTACTGTCAAATTTTTCGCAAAGTCCCTTTTGCGAGCACACATTTAAGTCTGCCAAAATTTCAAGCCATTTGCTCTTTATATCGGACACGTCTTTTTCCGCAAAAAATCTTTTTTCCTTGTTTGGAAGCACAACCTCAACGTCAGTGTTTTTCACCGCGCCGTTCGTGTTAAGAAAATCCCGCGAAATATCGCATATAACCTTGCCGCGCCAATTCATAACAAGACGCGCTTCATCGGTTACGTCGGCAACCTTTGTCGCCTCCAGATTTTCCTCGTGAGCGTATTCAATAAACTTATCCGCGTCGCCCGCGCGCACAACAACCGCCATGCGCTCCTGTGATTCGCTTATCGCAAGCTCCGTGCCGTCTAAGCCCTCGTATTTTTTCGGAACCTTGTCCAAATCTATTTTAAGTCCGTCCGCAAGCTCTCCTATAGCCACGGACACGCCGCCCGCTCCGAAGTCGTTGCAGCGTTTTATAAGTGTTGTCACCTTTTCGTTGCGGAAAAGCCTTTGCAGCTTACGCTCAACCGGAGGATTTCCCTTCTGCACCTCGCTGCCGCATTCCGCAACGCTTTCCTCATTATGCGCCTTGGAGGAACCCGTAGCTCCGCCGATACCGTCGCGCCCTGTGCGCCCGCCAAGCAGTATAACAACGTCGCCCGCAGACGGAACCTCTCGCACAACATTCTTTTTCGGAGCCGCGCCTATAACCGCGCCTATTTCCATACGCTTTGCAACGTAGCCCTCGTGATAAATCTCCGTAACCTGCCCCGTGGCCAATCCTATCTGATTTCCGTATGAACTGTAACCGTCGGACGCGCCTTTTGTTATTTTTCTTTGCATAAGCTTACCAGAATGTGTTTCGGAAAGCGTCGCGCGCGGGTCGCCGCTGCCTGTCACGCGCATAGCCTGATAAACATAGCTTCTTCCGGAAAGCGGGTCGCGGATTGCGCCGCCGAGACACGTCGCCGCTCCGCCGAACGGCTCGATTTCCGTCGGGTGATTATGCGTTTCATTTTTAAACATAATAAGCCACGGCTCGGTTTTGCCGTCAATCTCAACGTCGGCTACAATACTGCACGCGTTAATCTCCTCAGATTCGTCTATTTCTTTAAGCTTGCCCGCTTTTTTCAGCTGCTTAACAATGATAGTCGCAAGATTCATAAGACACATGTCGCGATCGGGCGCATATAGCTCTCCCTTTGCGCGCACATATTCCTCATACGCAGCTCGAATTACATCTCCATATTTGCCGTCGGGAATATGCACATTGTTAATTTTAGTTGAGAACGTTGTGTGACGGCAATGGTCGGACCAGTATGTATCAATCATTCGCATTTCCGTGACTGTCGGATTGCGTTTTTCTGTGTTTTTAAAATATTCGCGGCAGAATTTAAGGTCGTCCAAATCCATAGCAAACCCCATGTCCGCAAGCATTCCGGAAAGCTCGTCCTCGTTCATGTCAATAAATCCGTCTACCGTTTTAATGTCCTCCGGCACGTCCGCTTTAAGCTCTAACGACTCAGGCTTATCAAGCGACGCTTCTCTTGCCTCAACGGGATTTATGAGATAGGCTTTAATCTTTTCAAGCTCGCCGCCGCTTATCGGCGCGCCGTCGGCTTCAAGCGCATACACTTTTGCAGTGCGCACTGACGGCCGGTCTTTTTGCGTTAATATAGACACGCATTCCTCCGCCGACGCAGCTCGCTGGTCGAACTGACCCGGCAGAAATTCAACCGCAAACACCGATGTATCCTGCGGCAGATTAATGTTTTCGTCGTATACATTGTCAACCGGAGGCTCGGAAAAAATAAGCGTGCGCGCCTTTTCATATTCTTCATCTGTCAATCCCGCCATATCGTAACGGTAAATGACGCGTACATTTTTAATACGCCCCGGCAGCAAATTTTCCTGAAGGTCTGCCAAAACGCCCTGAGCCTCAATATCAAATCCTGGTTTTTTTTCAACATAAATTCTTCTGTTTTGCATCATGTCCCTCCCAATGTCCGATAATTACATCATTTTCTATTTTACTATAAAGCGAAAAAAATAGCAAGCATATACAAGCGATTTTAAATCAGAAAATTTATAGATTTTAATTGCATCAATAATTTTAAGCGCAAATAAATACCGCAGCCGATATTTAACCGGTTGCGGTTCCGGCGTTTGCAAGCAAACACATGTGAAACTACCTCCGTTCTGCTCTCCGCCGTATTATTTTTTTATTATATAAACCTGTTTAATTTTTCGTCATATGCATAACCGATTTCAGAAAGCGCGTTTTCCACTTCGCCTCTTTCCGCTCCGGTATCGGCGCAAAGAGCGTCAAGCGTCGGATAAAAATCCCGCAGCTTTGTGTTTATATAGCTCAACAGTATTGCAGGGTCTTTAGGAAGCATAGTTTTTCTCCTTTCACTAAATTAATCCGCCGCGGATTATATATTTCCGTTTTGCAAATCAGCAAGCGTTATGGAATTTAAAGTGTCGTTTATTGTGTTGCCGAGCTTTGCCCATAGAAGCTTTGTTTTGCATTCCGAACCGCGCTCGCATCGTTCGCAGTTGACGGGCGTCATGGCGTTTTCCGTTACGCGGAGAATTTCTCCAACCGTTGTGGCTGCCGGGTCGAACGCTATGCGATAGCCGCCGAGCGCACCTCTGGTGCTTTTCACATACCCCGCCTTATGCAGCGCGGGCACAATCTGCTCCAGATATTTTTCGGATACTCCCTGACGTTCTGATATATCTTTGATTTTAACCGGCCTTCCATTTTCGTTATCCATCAAATCAAGAAGAAGACGAAGCGCATATCTGCCTTTTGTAGAAATTTTCATAATTAATCTCCTTATTATATATCATTGTACACCAGAATTATACTACACGGCAAATCAGATGTAAAGCGTAAATTCACCGATTATATAACAGTTCTATGAAATAGTACAACCTCATATATTGATAATGTTAAATATGAGAAAGAAATGGAGAACATAATGAAAAAAATAATATTATTTACTCTCGCGCTTGCGCTTGCGGTAGTATTGCTTCCTGCGCTGATTGTATTTTACCGGGGAGGAGTTTATAAGCCGCCTACGTCTGACGACGATACGGTGTCCGTTTATATAAAGTCCGAGGACAAAGTTGAAGAAATGAAGATAGGCGAATATTTAAAGGGGGTCGTCAGCGCGGAAATGCCCGCCGATTTCGAGCCTGAAGCATTAAAGGCGCAGGCCGTCGCGGCAAGAAGCTATTTATACGCGCACATAGACGAATACGCCAAGTCCGGCGCACCGGAGGAGCATAAGGGAGCACAGACCTGCACCGACCCCGCGCACTGCAAGGCGTGGATGTCGGAAAAGGCGCGCAGGGACGCGTGGGACGCGGACAAACGCGACAGCAACTGGGAAAAAATCAGCCGCGCCGTAGAGGATACGGGCGGGGTTATTATGAAATACGGGAACGACTATGTTAAGGCATTTTTTCATTCCACCTCGAGCGGAAAGACGGAACGGTCGGTTGATGTTTGGGGCGGCGACGTTCCGTATTTGCAGAGCGTGGACAGCCCGGGAGATTTACAGTCGCCCAAATATGCTGGAGAAGCGTCGTTTACTATTGAGGAGTTTGAAAGCAGGGCGCAGGCAAATTTAAGCGGCGTAAACTGGGAAAACGGAATTATAGGCGAGATAAAACGAAGCGAAGCCGGTGGAATCACAAAAATAATTGTAGGCGGCGTGGAGATAAAGGGAACTCAATTCCGCACGATATACGAGCTGAAATCTACAAACGCTGAAATTGAAGTTACGGATAACGCTGTTAATATAAAAACGAAGGGCTATGGCCACGGAGTTGGGATGAGTCAGTATGGAGCCAACTATTTTGCACAGCAGGGCATGGACTATAAGCAGATTTTAAACACATATTACACGGGCGTTGAAGTGAGCGAAAAAGCTTGAAGATTTTATCGCCGTATGCTATACTGATGATAATATGAGATTCGGGATAGAAAACAGGGGGAGAAAAATGCGTTTAAGATGGCTTGGAGAAATGGATGAATGCGTCACATGGGGATTGCCGCACGCAAAGGGAACAGTGAAAAGCGGAACGCAGTTTTCGCTTAAAAACGGCGAAAAATGTTTCCGTTTGCAGACGCGCGAAAACGCTTACTGGGACGACGGAAGCGTGAAATGGACGCTGCACAGCGCGGCGGGGCTCGGCTCGGCGGAGGAATACGAGCTTTTAGCAGATAACGCCGAAGCCGACGCAAATACGCGGGAGATTATGATAACAGAAACCGACGAAAAAATAACGGTTGACACAGGGGCAATCACGGCGGTTATAAAACGCGCGGGTACGGATTTTATTGAAAGTATGTATGTCGCAGGCGCGGCACGGTGCGCAGGCGGCAGACTTGTTATGCGCTGTGAAAACCGTTTTGAAACCGAGGGATATGAAACGGTTTCCAGAGAGAGCTTCACGGGCGAGGTGAGCGAGTGCTTCGTTGAGGAAAAAGGAACAGTTCGCTCTATTGTGCGCGTACGCGGAACGCATGTGTGCATGAACAGCCGTTTTCATAACGGCAAGCAGAGAAAACTTATGCCGTTTGACGTGCGGCTTTATTTTTATGCGGGAAGCGCGGAAATGCGCATTGTGCACACGATTTTGTTTGACGGTCAGCAAAATACGGATTTTATATGCGCGCTTGGAATAGAGCTTGATATTCCTATGCGCGGCGCGCTGTATAACAGATATGTGCGGTTTGCGGGAGAATGCGGACTTTATACCGACAGCCCGAAGGGGCTTTTAACATGGCGCACTACGGGGAAATATCATGAGATGTATGAAAAGCAGAGCCTGTGCGAGCCGCTGGGATTTGATGAAGAAGAGGACGCAAAATTTCTAGGGCTTTTGGACGAGTCGGCTGTTTGGAACGATTTTAAAATATCTCAGCTTTCGAGCGAGGAATACGTGATTGAAAAACGCACGCAAAAAGGGTGCGTGTATATAAAAGGTCATGCGGGACGCCGTGCTCTGGGCGGCGGATGCATCGGCGACGCGTTCGGCGGAGTTGGCGTTCATATGGACAAATTCTGGCAGAAATATCCCTCCGGTATAGAGGTTTCGTGCGCGGCGGGAGAAGAAGCGCGGCTGACAATATGGCTGTGGTCGCCGGACGCGAAGCCGATGGACTTGCGGCACTACGACACTCGCTCGCATGTGCAGTCCGGTTACGAGGGCTTTGACGAAATACGCGCTACGCCGTGCGGCATTGCCAACACAAATGAAATGACGATTAAGCTGTATGGGGGAAATCCGTCAAACCACGAAGTTTTAGATTGGATTGCACATAAGAATAAGGATATATTGCTTATTCCCGCCGATTTGGAGGATTATCGGAAAGCGGGAGTGCTCGGCGTGTGGAGCATGGATGAGCGCGCGGGCAGGCAAAAGGCTCTGGAAGATCACAACGACGCGCTTATCGAGCACTATAAACGGGAACGCGAAACGCGCCGCTGGTATGGCTTCTGGGATTTCGGCGATTTCATGCATACATACGACGACGTGCATCATTGCTGGAAATACGACATGGGCGGACAGGCATGGCAGAATACGGAGCTTGTGCCGAATTTGTGGCTATGGTACGGTTTTCTTCGGAGCGGCCGCGCTGATTTGTTTGAGCTTGCGCGCTCCATGACGCGCCACACCTCGGATGTTGATATGTACCATATCGGCGAATACGCGCCGCTCGGCTCGCGGCATAACGTTGTGCACTGGGGCTGCGCCTGCAAGGAAGCCCGCATATCAATGGCGCATCTGCACAAAATTTTCTATTATCTGACTGGCGATGAAAGAACGGGCGATATTTTGGACGAAACCGCCGACGCTGATTTTGCAGTCGGCAAACTCGACCCTATGCGCGCATACTACCCGCCCGACACAAAATTTGCCGCTCACGTACGGTTCGGACCCGACGTTATGGCGTTTTGCTCAAATTGGTTCACCTACTGGGAGCGTCACCGCGACGAGCGTTATCTGAATAAACTGAAAAAGACCATGGACTTTTTCAGACGCGGGCATAGGGCGGTGCTATCAGGTGTGTATGGATATAATCCGCATACGACGGAATATTATGATTTTCGTATTGAGGGAGGCAGTCATTTTATGCACTGCTTCGGTAATTTCTATGTCTGGCTGGAGATAGCAAGCTGCTTAAACGACACCGACTTTCTTAAGCGTATGGCGGATTTAGGGCAGTTTTACGGCGAAAGCGAAGAGAATAAACGTTTTAGAGAAGAAAAGTGCCGCGAGTGGGGCTTTGAGTTTGATAAATTAGAGGGCGCGGACAGATTTGAGCATAAATCTTACGATGCGGCAATAGGCGCTTTCACGGCGGCTGAGCGCGGTGACAAGACGCTGGCGGAGGAGATTTGGCTCACTGTTGAGAACGACGAATGGGCGCCGGTAGGCTTCGAGGTTAATACTGTAGACGGCGTGAACTGTCATAAAGTGTTGAAAGAAGCTCCTGCGATAAGCACAAACGGCGCGGCTCAATGGGGCAGTAATTTTTACGCGGCAACATATTATCTGAATGAGAAATGAGCTTGATTTCTCGTTGCACAATTTTAAGAAATATGCTACAAT
>CATJNN010000109.1 GCA_949742185.1 uncultured Clostridia bacterium
GGGCTGAGGTTGTGCATGTGGACGCGTCTAAGGGAATGGTATCGTGGGCAAAAGAAAATGTGGTTTCTTCGGGGCTGGGAGACAGACCCGTTCGCTATATTGTTGACGATGTTGTGAAATTTGTGCGCCGAGAACAGCGCAGAGGCAGGGAATATGACGGAATAATTATGGATCCGCCGTCATACGGCAGAGGACCGGGCGGAGAAGTGTGGAAAATAGAAAACGAGCTTTATCCGCTAATAGAAGATTGTATGAAAATAATGTCGGACAACCCTTTGTTTTTTCTGATAAATTCATATACCACTGGGCTTTCAGCGGCTGTGATTAAGAATGTTATGTCGCTGACGGTAGCTGCAAAATACGGCGGAAAAATAACGGCTGACGAGATAGGGCTGACAATGGAGGCAAACGGACTTGTTCTGCCTTGCGGAATAAGCGGACGCTGGCAGGCGGAATAATCATGTAACGCGTTGTATCGCAAAGCGAACAGCAGCGGGAAAGGATGATTAAATATGATAAGAACGGAGAATTTGTCCTATGTCTATACCGAAGAGGATATAGACACAGGTATCGAGCGCAGTGAAACGGTACTGAATGGCGTCGACTTAATTATAGAGAAAGGTTCTTTTGTCGCTGTTTTAGGGCACAATGGTTCGGGAAAGTCAACCTTGGCGAAGCATTTTAACGCTATACTGCTTCCGACCGGCGGGTGCGTGTATGTTAAAGGTATGGATACGCGTGATGAAAAAAATCTTTTCGACATAAGAAGCGCGGCGGGAATGGTGTTTCAGAATCCCGATAATCAGATGGTTGCGGCGGTGGTTGAAGACGAGGTGGCGTTTGCGCCTGAAAATCTCGGCGTTGAGCCTAAAGAAATACGCAGACGCGTCGACGAGTGTCTTGACATTGTCGGCATGAACGAATTTGCGGAAATTGCGCCGTCGAAGCTTTCCGGAGGGCAGAAACAGAGAGTGGCAATCGCGTCGATACTTTCAATGCAGCCGGAGTGCATAGTGCTTGATGAGCCGACAGCAATGCTTGACCCTCACGGGCGCGAGGAGGTAATGCGTACAATTCAGATGCTGAACCGAGAACGGAAAATGACGGTCGTTTTGATTACGCATTATATGGACGAGGCGGCGCGCGCTGACCGTGTCGTGGTCATTCAAAAGGGAAATATAGCGCTTGACGGAACGCCGAGAGAGGTGTTTCGGAACGTGGAGAAGCTGAAGGGTTATGGTCTTGATGTGCCGCAGGTTACAGAAATTGCGCACGAGCTGATAAAAGCGGGAATTGATATGCCCGACGACGTGCTGACAGTGGAGGAATGCGCGGACGCGCTGATAACGAAGCTGGGAGGTGTGCGCAAATGAACGCGGTGATAAAAACTGAGCATTTAGAGCATGTGTATGAGGCGGGAATGCCGTTTGAGAAGCATGCGCTATATGATGTTAATCTTGAAATAGAGCGGGGCGATTTTCTTGCGCTGATTGGGCACACAGGCTCGGGTAAATCTACGCTTATTCAGCACTTTAATGCGCTTATGCGTCCTACAAACGGCAAAATATACATAGACGGTATTGATATAACGGGCGATAAGGTGAATTTAAGGAAAATTCGTCATATGGTCGGGCTTGTTTTTCAATATCCTGAACATCAGTTATTTGAGGAAACGGTTGAAAAAGATATAGCGTTCGGACCGCGGAATATGGGGTTTGACGAGGAGCAAATAAAGCAGAGAGTGAGAGACGCTATGAGTCTTGTCGGTCTGTCTGATGAGATACGGGAGAAGTCTCCGTTTGAGCTTTCAGGCGGACAAAAGCGGCGCGTTGCTATTGCCGGAGTACTCGCTATGAAGCCGTCGGTTTTGATTTTGGATGAACCTACTGCAGGGCTTGACCCTGCCGGTAGAGACGATATACTTGGCGCCATTGTCGAGCTTCATAAAAAATCCGGTGATATGACTGTTATTTTCGTATCGCACAGTATGGAGGATGTGGCAAAAATCGCAAAGCACGTTATAGTTATGAACAGAGGGCGCGTCGCTTTCTCGGGAACTGTCGCCGAGGTTTTTTCGCACGGGAAAGAGCTTTCTGAAATGGGGCTTTCTGTTCCGCAGGTCACTTCGCTGTTTGACAGACTTCGCGGGATGGGAGCGGAGGTGCCGGACGATATCTATACCGTTAAACAGGCGGTCGATTTTTTGACAAAGCGGATAGGGGGCGTGCGGAATGTTTAAGGATATTACGATAGGGCAGTATGTTCCCGGAACTTCTTTTCTCCATAAAATGGACGCGCGCGTGAAAATTTTGCTTACGCTTTTATTTATAGTTATACTTTTTTTAATAAACAGCCCCATAGGCTATGCGCTTTTTACAGTGTTTACGGTGCTTGTTGTGGTGCTGAGCCGCGTGCCGCTTAAATATATCATTAAAGGATTAAGACCAATGCTGTTTATTTTAGCGTTTACGGCGGCTATCAATATTTTTATGAC
>CATJNN010000110.1 GCA_949742185.1 uncultured Clostridia bacterium
TAACCAAAATAGACATCGCTTTAAACTGCGGTTTTAACAGCTCTGCAAATTTTTATAAGGCGTTCAAACGAGTTACAGGAAAAAATCCCGGTTTTTTTACAAAATAAAAACGGTGAATTAATATAATCCCATTTTAGGAGATGATGGTTCTTGTTAAAAAACGATAGTATTTTTAAAAAATATCTTATGTTTTTTATATTATGCGGATTTTTGCCTATAGTAATATCGTCATGCATAATGTTCAGACTGTATGAAAAAAATACGCTTAACAATACCATGATGGATATTGATTATATATTCAATTATCTGAGCGGCAGCATAGAAAACGTTGCAGAGGATATGAGGCGTTTGTCGTCATATATAATTGAAGAGAGCAGAAACACGGGGCTTATGGATAATCTTATTGCAAAACGCAGCAACGCGGATGATATTGAGGCCCGCAGACAAATGATAGACAGAATAATTGAAGATACTATATCCATGAATCATTATGTCAAAGGCGCGGTATTTATAGGCAGGGACAATGAATTCCAGGGAGCGTCTCGTATTTCAGGTATATTTAATGAAAATTATAAGCCCGTATATAACGCTAAAATACAAAATTATATTTCCGGAAAGCTTACGGACAATTTCATCCCCACATGGCGCGCGCCATACTACAATGACGAAACAGAAGTTATAACGATTGTAAACGCTTTCACATACACCGACGAGTTTACAGGCTCCACAGAAATCCTAGGCGTTATGTTTGTTGACGTTTATATCGACTCTATAGGCATATTTTTCAATAATCTTGATAAAGAAATGATGAGCATAATATATCTTTCCGACCTTGACGGAAGTTGTATATACAGTTTAAACAGCGCATGGATAGGCAGAAAAATATATGAATTTCAAACTCATCAGCTTGAGGGCTACAGCAAAATGGGGAACCGCGAGTTTTATTTTAAAACTCATAAAATACCAAGCTCGTCATGGTCTCTCGTCGCCGGTATAGACAAGGGATATCTGTTGTCTAAAATAACTATAGTAAAATACTGGACGTTTGCAATTATAGCGCTTGGAATCCTTATATGTCTTGCGCTTGCCTTTTTAGGCTCAAAAACGTTTTCAAAACCTATAGGAAAAATTTTAAAAAGCATGCATGAAGCTGAAAACGGTAATCTCGACGTTCGCGTCAGTATGGAAAGCGCTGATGAAATAGGTCAGATTGCAGACAGTTTTGACGCAATGCTTGAACAAATGCAGGAATATATACAAAAAGAATATGTGCTTCGCCTTAAACAGCGCGAAGCTGAACTGACGGCGTTAAAAACTCAAATCCGCCCTCATTTTCTGTACAATACTCTTGAAGTTATACGAATAGAAGCCATGAACAGCGGAAGCGGCACAGTCGCGGAAATGATACAAGCCCTTGCAGACCAGTTCAGATACATCACAGATAATGAAACGGACAATGTGCCCGTACGCGTAGAGCTTGAAATCATTAAAAAATATTTTAATATTATAGATATACGATATTCAGGAAAAATAAAACATGATATAAACGTCAGTCCGGCTGTTCAGGACATAAAAATTCCAAAGCTCTCCATCCAGACTTTAGTTGAAAACGCTGTTATACACGGGCTTAAAATAAAAGGCGGAAAAGTATGCATAAACGGCTGTATAAAAAACGGAGTTTGTACTATTGATATAATAGATAACGGAGTTGGTATAACCAAAAGCAGACTCGCTGAAATCAATAACGCATTAAAATATGACGACTGCACAATCTCAAAACAAGACATAAGCTCCGGAATAGGACTTGAAAATGTCAGCGAACGACTTTGCGCATACTACGGTGCAAAAAGCAGTATGACAATAGAAAGTATAGAGGGTATAGGCACCTCGGTAAAAATCGTTATAAAATCTGAAAATTAAAGATAAAAAGGAGTGTAATGCAAATGTACAGTATGATAATCGCAGATGACGAGCCTGTTATACTAAACGGTCTGAGCAAACTGCTTGACTGGGACAGCCTCGGAATACAGATAACGGGCAAATGCACCTGCTACAGCGAGGTTATTGACTGTCTTACTAAAAACCACTGCGATATAATAATTACCGATATAAATATGCCTGAAAAAAATGGACTTGAAATCTTAAAGTATATAAACGAGCATTCTCTTAGAATGAAAACAATTTTTATAAGCGGCTTTTCAGAATTTTCATATGTACACGAAGCTCTCAGAAACGGCGCGGTAGACTATCTTACAAAGCCTGTCAACAAGGATATTCTTCTGGAGGCTGTGAAAAAATCAATACGCGGGCTTCCTGCAAACGACAATATTCTTGAAAAAAAGCTTATTGATTACGGTATTATAAATTCTGTTAATATCAACAATTCAGAAAACAACGGAAATGACTATAAGTTTTATACGGCTTTAAACGTATATTTTAATAGCTTAGGTATGTCCAGACAACAGCTTGACCTTCTCATGTTCTCATTCACCGCGGAAATAGAAGAATCCTTGCCCATAAATAACATTGTTTTTGAACGCGGCAAGGCTGTGTGCATTCTTCTAAATCACGACACAACCGAACGAATCGGCATTTTGAATATAGCTGAGGATATTTTAAATATTATCAAAGAAAAAATGCACATGAACGCTGTTATAATAATCGGAAAAAGCGTGGAAGGGACAGAAAACATACCGCTCTCATACAAGAGCGCGGAAACACTTGAGCCTCTCGTGTTCTACTGCGATAACAGCTCTGTTATCAACTCGGACAACGCTCCTGAAATACAAAAACACAGCAGCGACAGCGAAATTACAAACATAGAACAGTCCATGATTGATTATGTGTATAAGCTGAACAGCGAAAAGCTTGCAGACGCCGTATGCAAAGCTGTTGAGCAAATAAAAAGAATTAGTCTTTTTATGCCGAATACCACCAAAGCATACGTTATTTCTACGCTTAACCGACTCAGTATAGAGATACACGCCTTAAACAGCGACGAAAACTTTAATTCAAATATAGAAGATATTTTTGCACGTTACTCGGAAAAGATAAATAACGCTCAGCGCTTTGAAGACGTAAAAAGCCTTACAGCCAAGTGTGTGCTTGATGTAAAAACATGCCTGAACAATCTGGATTCTTCAGCGGTAGACGCTATAATAAAAAGCAAAGAATTTATAAAAAATCACTACAACGAGAATATAACTCTTGAAAGCGTAGCGAAAAACGTTTTTATGAATCCATTTTATTTTAGCACATTTTTTAAAAAGCATACCAATAAAAACTTTAAAGAATACCTTAATGAGATACGTCTGCAAAATGCGGTGCGTCTGCTTATGAGCACTAATCTGCGTCCAAGCGAGATAGCTGAAAAAACGGGATTTAAAAGCTCTCGGAGTATGAACAAGCTTTTTCAGGAGACGTACGGAAAAATGCCGAATGAATATCGCAAAGATACAGAAAATAAAAATCCTTAATTGCTTCAAAAGCAATTAAGGATTTTTTATATAGCCTCCATTCCTTAATATAATATTTATCTTCCCATATATCCTCCGTCAACCGGTATTACTGCTCCGTTTATATAATCAGACGCGCCGGAAGCCAAAAATACGGCTGGTCCCGCCATATCCTCCGGCTTGCCCCAGCGTCCAGCAGGAATACGCGAAAGAATTTCCGTGTTTCTTTTAGTGTCGTCAATCAGCTTTGTATTCATCTCAGTTGCCATATATCCAGGAGCAATAGCGTTCACGTTTATCCTCTTAGCAGCCCACTCGTTAGACAGCGCTTTAGTAAGCTGAGCTACGCCTCCCTTCGCCGCCGCATACGCCGGAACCGTGTATCCTCCGAAAAAGCTTAGCATTGACGCAATATTAATTATTTTTCCCCCTCCATTTTGAATCATATGTCTTCCGGCAAGCTGACAAAAAGTAAACACTGCACGCAGATTTATGTTCATAACATCATCCCAGTCCTTATGTGAAAAATTTTCGCATTTATTTCTTCTCTGTATACCGGCATTATTAACCAAAATATCCAGTCTGCCGCCGAGAAGCTCCAAAGCTTCTGAAAATCCTTTATTTATATTTTTATCATCAGAAATATCACATTTTACAGCTTTTACTGAAAGCTCTTCAGCGGCTTTATAAACATTTTCTCCGGAAGACATAATAACAACCTTCGCTCCCGCCTCCGCGAGTCCTTGTGCGATGCCGCGCCCCAATCCTCGATTCCCTCCAGTTACCAAAGCTGTTTTTCCTTTTAAGCTAAATGCATTCATCAAAATCCCCCTAATCAAATTTATACATAACCTTAACCGCTCCTGTTCCTTTTGTAGAAAGCAAAACAAAACCCTCCTGCGCCTTTTGAGGCGGCAGCACATGAGTTATAATATTAGAATACAATGGTTCTCTCGCCGCTATTTGCGCGGCAATCTCAACGTCTTTTTTGCGATAAACGCGAACAAAGTTAATTGACGCTTCCTTTGCCATTCCCTTAAAAAACGGCATCTCAACAGGTTTTTTATATGAAGCAACAATAACTATCTGTCCGCGTGCCTTAACAACGTCTAAAAGAGCTCCAGCAGCGGACTGCGCGCCCGCGCAGTCATATACACGGTCAAATCCGTCTTTATTTGTTTTCCGGGCGGTAAATTGTGCAATATCATATTTAACAGGATTTATTGTTTCAAATCCAAGCTCCTTTGCCAGCTCTAAACGAGCCTCATCGCTTTCTGCAACCGTAACCCTGCCCGCCCCGAAAAGTCTTAACGTAAGCGCTGTGCAAAGCCCTATTGTACCGGCTCCGAATACTATCGTGTTATCTCCCGGCATAAAACCTGTTTCGCGCAGCGTATGCACTGCAACGGCAATCGGCTCTATCAGCGCGCCTGTTTTCATTGGCAGTTCTTCAGGAATACGCACAAGATTCTCTTCCGGCACAAACGCATATTCCGCGAAACCTCCGTCTGCGTCTATTCCATACAAACCAAGCGTATTACATACATGCGCGTTTCCTGATTTACAGGGCGTACATCCTCCGCAGCTTATAAGAGGATAAACCGTGACTCTCTCTCCCTTTTTCATTACAGACGTATTATTCTCCAAGATTCCCGAAAACTCATGCCCCATTATAAGAGGAGCTTTTGCACGAGGATGCGTTCCTGCATAAATATTAAGATCCGTTCCGCATATCCCTGCATATGATACTTTTATCTTCGCCCACCCTTTAGGCGTTTCAGGCGTAGGCACATTATTTAATCCAATTTTATTTGCCCCGAGAAATTGTATTGCTTTCATAATTTTACCTCCTGATTTTTTATAAATTTATCAATGCATACTTTAAAGGTGTATTATTTATAAATCTGACCGCCTCTTCAGCTGCTTTTCGTTTTAGTTCTTTAGCCGACTGCTCCGAATACCATGCCGAATGAGGACTTATGCTGAAATTATTCAGTTCGAGCAAAGGATTGTCTCTATCCAGTGGTTCATTCTCAACAACATCAAGTCCTGCTCCCGCAATCTCTCCGTTTTCCAAAGCGCTGAAAAGAGCGTTTTCATCAACTATTCCGCCGCGGGATACATTTATGAAATATGCCGTATTTTTCATTGCAGCAAACGCGTTTTTATCAAACATATGATATGTATCATCGCTTCGCGGACAATGTACCGATAATATATCCGATTTTTCCAACAACTCGTCAAAGGTTACAAATTTTATATAATCCGGAAAACTTCGTCCATCGCATTCATACTCCGCATCATATGCAATTATTTCCCTGCACAGCGGACGAACACGCTCGGCAAACGCGCTCCCTATACGTCCTACCCCGCATATTCCCACAACCGCATCAGATATACGAAATATCGGTATGCTTTTTTGATAATCCCATATTCCTTTTCGTATAAGCCCGTTTGTAAGCGTTATCTTTTTTACCAACGACATCATATGCGCCAACGCCTGATCCGCCACCTCCCGCGTACCGTAATCCGGAATATTGCATATCTGCACCCCGTATGCAGCCGCATCCTCCAAACTAACATTATCATATCCCACGCCGTATCGTATAACGCACTTCACGCTTGGCAAGGCTTCAAAAATTTTTCTGTCCATTCTCACATACTGATTCAGCAAAACTCTCGCTCCCAGACACCTCTCTATCACCTCCTCCTGTGTTTTACAATGAAGCCACAGCAAGTCCAATCCTTCTCTGCTAAACACATTCATCTCCTCGTTAATATCCTTATGGTCTAAATCACAAATAACTACCTCACACATAACCGTAAAACCTTTCTGCCGGCAGATATTATATCCTCTTCATATTTGTCTCAGCCGGCATACAGACAACATGAATCCTGAATATTCTGTAACCTCTGATTATATAATATCACGCATTATTATTACAATTCTTTATAAATATTGCTCTATATTATATAAATATTGCTTTATATCTATATAAACGTCTGCACAAAAACAGAGCATCGCATATTCGATGCCCTGTTTCATAAAACAAATTAAAGCTCAATCGCTTCAACACCGTACGGCGCAAGAACGCCGCCAAAAATCCTCCCCGTTAATAATCGATTTTCCTTAACGTTATCTGATTTTTCCATTCTGATTTATCCCAATGTTCAGGATAATAATCAACTCCAAAAATCATTTCTCGTTATCTCCGTTTCTAAACGCCTCGTACAGCTCCCAATCAGTCATATGATTATCATTTACCAGCAGCGTCATTATTCTTCTGTCCTCAGGCGCATACACAGCGTCGCGGTACCACTTGTCATGGCGCGCGTTATCTCCGCGCTCACGCACATATCCCATCATTTTCTCAACAATATATGCAGTATGCTTTATATCCGCAAAGCAGTCGTTAAAATAAAATCCTTTCCACACTCCGTATTCAGAATCTCTCATGAGCTTATCCGCGGCATAAAATTCTTTTGCACTGTCTCCAAGTCTCATAAACGCTTCTTTCATATTTCCTTTTCCGTATTGCTTATATCCGTCGCCAAACGCCGTCACTCCGCGCGTGCAATGATAATGTATTGCCGTCTGCAAAAACAGTGTCGCGTCAAATAATTTCTTCACACTGCCTTTAAGCGAATTGCTTATATTAAGACATCTGTCATAAAAATCGTTTATTTTATCAATATTATTCCGGCAGAAATCGGTAAACAGCCTTACCTGTTCGTCAAGCGAACAGTCTCCGACAAGCCATTTAAGCCCTGGCGTGCCGCTGAAGCGTTCATTAAAAAACGAATGAACAAGCAATCTTATATTTTCAGTATAAAACTGTTCTCCCGCGTGCTCGTCCTCCTCGTTTCCGTATGCAATCATAGCTTTATGATAATCACGGTACGCCTCGCTGATTGGCTTATTATCGCCAAAATACTCTTTAACAAATTCTATACTGTGATTTTCATCACTTATTCTCTTACCAAACCATCTTTTCCTCACAGCGTCAAGATAATATGCATGCGGTCTGACGTTCGAGCAATTTATAAGCCAGTAATCAACCGCGTTTTTATCTATAACCTCCGTAAGCTCGCTTTCCACAAAATCAACCGAATTCGGAAGCATTGTTATATGATTTGCCGCCTGCAGGTCATAAAAAGAAACGTGATAATAAATTCCGCCCCGCGCTATCTTGTCCTTCGGCATTGCGGATATTCGTGCAGTATGGTTATCCCGGCGTCTTGTCACCATTTTTCCGTATCCGTTATCCGCGCAGATTTTTATAATGTCGTCGGACAATGTAATATGTCCCCCGTCGTAAAGCTCCATAATTTCGCCGTATAAATTAGTGCAGAACACAGGATTGGAAACATATTTTTCTATCATATGCTTTTGCAGTTCAATAATATCGCTTATGAGTCTGCCGCGCTTCGCAGGAGTGTCAAACTGCCCGCTTGAATCGTGGCTCCAGAACGGGCAGTCTCCCTGTCCTCGAAAACCAAGACACCATAAAACCTTCATATCCTTCTGCTCTTTAATGCCGTCCTCCCAAAGCTTATGGAATAATTCAGGCGTTTCAGCGTAATTCGGTTCCATGTCCGGATACAGACGAGTGAACATTTCCGCGCCCAGCGGCTCCGCGTGATGATGCGTTATCCAAAGTCCCATATCTGACGCAAGCTGACGATATGTTTTTGAGTTTTTATCGGTCCCCGGAATTACCATATTGCCGCCGCACCTTAAAAGCGCCTCAAACGCCATTCTCCACGGCTCTGTGCTGTCGCCTCCGATATTCCATTTCATTATAAGAACCTCGTCGTTTACAAACCATCCGCGGTATTTTATAATGGCTTTTTCAGCTCTGTATTCTCCTGCGGCCACAAAAATTTCATCTGTCTTCTCTATTTTTTGGTCCATCCAAAACCAAAACGGTTTTATCCCCAAAAACTTCTCGCTTATGTATAACAAACCGTACACAAAACCAAGCTCATCTTTTGCATAAATCACCATATCCTCGTCAGCCTTTATGCAAAACTCCTCTTCTTTAAAACCAGGCTGCTCGGTCAGAATAATATTGCTTTTTTTCCCATCCGACACCGCAAATCTTTTTTCCATATCGCGCCGCAATATTTTCACCGCATTTTTTACAGCTTTTGCTTCACCGTCATAAAATATGTTTGTGTTTAAATTCAAAATGAAGCTCATAATAGTTTTATACCTCCCGCCATATTTTTTCCTTTAACCGCGCATATTCGTCCATTGTAATCTGCATCATCGTGCCGTGTCTGAATATTATATCCGACGGCAAAATAATCTCATCAGAATCAGCAAACTGACCTCCTGCCAAGTCCCCGGTAATCAGCGGATGATATCCCTTTACATTGTTGCCGCTGTCTCCTAATCCGTCTACAAGCAAACACCATTTATCGCTGCCGTTCACCCTGCATATAGTCGGTCCCTCAACATTGGAGGCAATATCATGAATATTTGAATCTACCTTTACCCACTCTCCGCTCAGACTATCTGCGGAATCAATATTTATTCTGTCTGTCTTATATATTCTGTAATACTTCCCATCCGTATTTTTTATTATTGTCGTGTCCAAAGTGTTCATAGGCTTACCCTTAGAATCGGTTAAACAGCTTGAGTCGGTAAAAATCTGAGGCTCTGTAAAATTCATAAAATCCTTTGTATAACAGCTATACACCCTAAGAACAGCATAATCATCGTCGGACACGCTCGATGCGGCATACACCATATACGCGTTTTTCTCCTCGTCCCATATACATTCAGGAGCCCACCAGCAACCTGCGTTA
>CATJNN010000111.1 GCA_949742185.1 uncultured Clostridia bacterium
CCGCAAGGGGAATATTATGAATAAGCTGAGCGCTGTTGCAAACACTCTTGACAAGTATTACCTTTACGAACTTGACGACGAAAAGCTTGCCGATTACGCGGCTCTTGGCATGACGGTATCGCTTGACGAGCCATACACCCGTTACTACAGTAAAAACGAGTTTTCACAGTATATGGGAAATATTCAAAGCAGTTTTGTCGGCATTGGAATTGTTATATCGGTTGACCGTGAAAATAATCTTGTAACTGTTGTGTCGCCTTATGAGGATTCTCCGGGCGAGCGCGCGGGAATTCTTGCCGGCGACGTTATACTTGCCGTGGACGGCGCGGAGGTTACAGCTGAAAATATAACAGAAGTCGCTTCAAAAATGCGCGGGGATAATATAGACGACCCAATAGGCACAT
Organism: uncultured Clostridia bacterium; assembly: GCA_949742185.1. Taxonomy (GTDB): domain Bacteria; phylum Bacillota; class Clostridia; order UBA1381; family UBA1381; genus CATJNN01. The sequence goes on from CATJNN010000111.1 coordinate 405, forward strand.
CGGTCACTTTAAAAATCCGCCGAGATAACGGCGAACCGTTTGACGTTGCGCTGACGCGCGAAAAGGTAGTGCGTAAATCTGTAAAAAGCAAAATGATGGACGACGGTGTTGCGTATCTGCGCATCACAAGCTTTGATTCCAAGGGTGAAAACGGAGAGCAGGACACGAGCGACGAATTTAACGAACATCTTAACACTCTGCGCGACGGCGGTATGACAAAGCTTATTCTTGACCTGCGAGGAAATCCCGGGGGAGATTTGGAGGTGGTGTGCAAAATCGCCGACAAGCTTCTTCCGTTCGGAACAATAACTTATATTGAGGATAAAAACGGTAACCGCCGTTCTCAGACATCAGACGAAGCGGCGCTCGGCATTCCGATTGTTGTTTTGGTGAATGGAAGCAGCGCGAGCGCGTCGGAAGTTTTAACGGGCGCGCTTAAAGATTATAAAGCCGCAACCGTTGTCGGTACGAAAACTTACGGTAAGGGTATTGTGCAGACAGTTATACCTCTCACAGACGGCTCGGGAATGTCTGTCACATCGGCAAGATATTTCACGCCTAACGGAGTGTGTATTCACGGAGTAGGCATTGAACCGGACATAAAAATTGATATGCCGGACGCTCTTAAAAATCTTCCTGTTTCTCAGCTTGACGAAGCGCAGGATGTACAGCTTAAGAAAGCGCTTGAAATAATAAAGACTATGGACTGATACAAAAAGAGTATATAAAGCCATCGTTGGTTTTGTATGCTCTTTTTCATTAACTGCGTTGTGAAACAACAGTAAAAACAATACGGGGTTCGACGCTCCGAATTGTTTTCATTAATTGCGTTGTGAAACAACAGCAAAAACAATACGGGGTTCGATGCCCCGAATTGTTTTCATTAACTGCGTTTGAGCAGTAAACAGCAAGAAATATTTATATGCATAATAACCAAAAAACAGCGTTTAAAATTGTGAACTGCAGCGCAACATTTTTGTTACTACACGTCATATACAGGGTATATATATTATATGAAGCTATAAAAAATCGGAGGTGGTAATTTTGAAAGTATATCAAATGGACGCGATACGCAATATTGCCGTTATGGGACACGGCAAAGCCGGCAAAACAACGCTTGTGGAAGCCATGATGTATAATGCAGGCATGACAGACCGCATGGGAAACGTTGCCGACGGAACGAGCGCGATGGACTTTGACGCTGAGGAGATCAAAAGAAAGCTGTCAGTATCAACGTCAATCGCGCCGATAGAATGGAAAGATACAAAATTAAATATGCTCGACACGCCGGGATATTTTGATTTTGAGGGCGAAATGAAAGAGGGTGTACGCGCGGCAGACTCGGCGCTGATTGTTTTAAGCGGCAGAAGCGGAGTATCGGTAGGCACGGAAAATACATACGGTTTTGCAAAACGCCGCGGCGTTCCAGTTATGTTTTTTGTAAATAAGATTGACGACGACCGAGCCGACTACCAAAAGACGCTTGAAGAAATGAAAGAAAAAATTTCTAAGGCGGTAACTCCGTTTGTCTATCCAATCCGCGAAGGCGATGAGTTTAAGGGATTTGTCGATATTGTCGATATGACCGCGCGTCGCTATGAGGGCGCGGAGCGAGTTGACATTCCGGTGCCGGAGGGGATGGCGGAAACGGTTGCACCGCTTCGCGATATGATTATGGAGGCGATTGCCGAAACGGACGACGCTCTTATGAACAAATATTTTAACGGCGAGCCGTTCACTTTTGACGAAATTAAACAGGCAATTCGCAAGGGCGTTAAGGACGGAACAATTTATCCCGTATACTGCGGCTCCGGTCAGGATAATATCGGCGTTCGCAGTCTTATGGACGGTATGAGCAAATATCTGCCCGCACCAAGCGAGATTGCTGAAATTGCGCACGACGCTGAAACGGGTGAACCTTTAGAGGTGGTTCAGGCCGAGAACGGCGTTACGTCGGCAATAGTGTTTAAAACGATTGCCGACCCGTATGTCGGTAAAATGTCGCTGTTTCGGGTTTACTCGGGCTGCGTGAAGAGCGACAGCGTGCTGCTGAACAGCAACCGCTCGGCAAACGTTCGAATAGGTAAAGTATATTCTATGTGCGGCAAAAAGCAAACGGAAACGGACGCGGTTCATGCGGGCGACATCGGCGCTGTTACAAAGCTTGACGCTACCAAAACCGGCGATACGCTCTGCGGAGACGGGCAGCGCATTATTTTGACCGGAGTAGAGACGTCTCCTCCTGTGTTGTCCATGGCAATAAAGCCTGTGAAAAAAGGCGACGAAGATAAGATAACCGGAGGGCTTTCCAAACTGTCTGAGGAGGATTTGACTTTTTCAATATCATCAAACACAGAAACCAAGCAGACTATTATCAGCGGTCAGGGAGAGCAGCATCTTGATATTTTAAAAAGCAAGCTTAAAACAAAATACGGAATTGAAGTTGAGCTTGAGGATGTCGTTGTTCCGTATCGCGAGACAATTATGGGCAGGGCAAAAGTTCAGGGCAAATATAAAAAGCAGTCGGGCGGACACGGTCAATACGGCGATGTATGGATTGAGTTTGAGCACGGCTTGTCAGAAGAGCTGACATTTGAGGAAAAGGTGTTCGGCGGAAGCGTGCCCAAAAACTATTTTCCCGCAGTTGAAAAGGGATTGCAGGAGTCGTGCGAGCACGGTGTTTTGGCGGGTTATCCCATGGTATATCTTAAAGCCACGCTTCTTGACGGTTCATATCATCCTGTAGATTCGTCGGAGATGGCGTTTAAAACCGCCGCGTCGCTTGCTTATAAGGACGGAGTGAAACAGGCTCAGCCGGCGCTTTTAGAGCCGATAGGTCATTTAAAGGTTTATGTTCCTGAAAATATTATGGGCGACGTAATCGGTGACGTTAACAAAAGACGAGGACAGATTATGGGAATGGGCGAAAGCGAAATAGAGGGGCTTTCGCTTGTAGAGGCAGATGTGCCTATGGCTGAAATGAACAAATATGCGACAGACCTGCGTTCTATGAGCGGCGGACGAGGGAAATTTACATTTGAGTTTTCCGAATACCGTCCCGCGCCTTCTCAGGTTGCTGAAAAAATTATTGCTGAGGCTCAATATAACGGATAAATGCGGCGAGTTTATCATTTAGGTGATTTTTACTAAAGAATAAATTTAAAATTTGTATAATTATGCTCTAACAATTATAAGTAAAATATGTTATCATAATATTATCAAAATTTAATAAATTCCATAGAGAGGGGAACAGTTAAATGGCAGATTTACAATTAAAACACATTTACAAAAGATACGCGGGCGGTGTTACCGCTGTAAGCGACTTTACACTGGATATTGAAGATAAGGAGTTTATAATTCTCGTAGGTCCTTCGGGCTGCGGTAAGTCAACAACGCTCAGAATGATTGCAGGTCTTGAAGAAATCAGCGAGGGTGAGCTTTACATAGGCGGTAAGCTGATGAACGACGTTGCTCCTAAGGACAGAGATATTGCGATGGTTTTCCAGAACTACGCATTGTATCCGCACATGACTGTGTTTGACAATATGGCGTTCGGTTTGAAGCTGAGAAAAACTCCGAAGGATGAAATTAAAAAGCGTGTTACTGAGGCCGCTCAGATTCTTGATATTGAGCACCTGCTCGACAGAAAGCCGAAGGCTTTGTCCGGCGGTCAGAGACAGCGTGTTGCTTTGGGACGTGCGATTGTCCGCGACCCGAAAGTGTTCCTTATGGACGAACCGCTCTCAAACCTTGACGCTAAGCTCAGAGTTGCAATGAGAACAGAGATTAACAAGCTTCACAAAAAGCTTCAGACAACATTTATCTATGTAACTCACGACCAGACAGAAGCTATGACTATGGGTACGAGAATTGTTGTTATGAAAGACGGTCTTGTTCAGCAGGTTGACACACCAGCTAATCTTTATAACAAGCCGTGCAATACATTTGTCGGCGGCTTTATCGGAAGCCCGCAGATGAATTTCATAGACGCTACTCTTGTTCAAAAAGACGGCGGTGTTTATGCTGAATTTGAAGGCAATTCAATTAAGCTGCCTGACGGTAAGGCAAATAAAGACGAGCTTAAGGCTTACATTGGAAAAGAGGTTACTCTCGGTATTCGTCCTGAGGATATTCATGACGACGAGGCATTCCTTTCAGCTATGCCGGACTGCAAGATGGATGCGTTTGTTGAAGTAACGGAAATGATGGGGGCTGAAACATATCTGTATCTGCAAATTGCAGGAAAGCAGTTTACAGCAAGAGTAAACCAGCGTTCAACAGCCCAGATTAACGATACAATCAAGGTTGCGTTTGATACAAATAAAATGCATATCTTTGATAAAGAGACGGAAATGGCTGTTATTCACTAATAAAAAATAATATAACCCAACGCTTATTTAAGCGTTGGGTTCTTTTTATATTAATCGCTCTGTAAGGCGAACAATATGGCGGCGTTTGACTTTTCTGAGGATTTTCATTAGCTGCATTGAACGGGCAGTAAAAATCTGCAGACGTTCGGCGCGCCTACAGATTTTTATTGATATATGCCATAAAATGTGCAGGGCTCTTTATTGCAATGATTGTCTTTATTCTTCTAATGATTTAAGAGCAACGGCAACTCCTGTTTTAAAACCGGTTTTAAAGCAATATACATTTTTACGTTTTATTTTTGTATCATAACATTTTATAAGCTTATTAAGCTTTTCAAGCTCCTTTGGAGAAAGATTTTTACAAAGCCACTCATAACATTGTTTTGATTGGTTTTTTGCTTTTTTGTAGTGTTTATCTTTACGCATGTTTCGCTCAGACGCCTGAATAGAGTTCTTGTACATATTCTCAATCACGTCCATATCTGTTCCTCCTTTCTGCATAATTTGGCGCAATGAAAACAATTCAGGATGTTGAGCCCTAAATTGTTTTTGGTGTTGCTCTCGCAACGCTTTTAATTAAAAATGTGCCGCGGCATAGACCAATCGGCACAATAAAAACGCCTGCTTTGGTTTAATGCTGCAACACATTTCTAACAAATTCCCTTTAAAGGCAATAACAAACAAAGCATACAGCGCTTTTTACATACTATATACCTTTAAACGGATGAATATTAATTTGTTAGAAATTGTTGCGGAAACAGTATATCATAAAAATTCGTTATTGTCCATGGTTTTTCATATTACATAAAAATTTTTTGCATATTATCGTCATAAAATCAAAGCTTTTCTTTTTTTTAAATCCATGTTATAATTGATTCAGCAGGAGGGATTGCTATGAAAAATGTTGTGATTACAGGCGCAAGCCGCGGTATAGGAGCGGCTTGTACAGAGATTTTTTCCCGACATGGGGCGCGCGTTTTTATAATTTACCGGAAAAGCCGTAAGGCGGCTGAAGACCTTGCAGAAAGAACCGGCGGCATACCGATTCGGTGCGATATAACCGATTTTACGCTTTTAAAAAAAACAATGTCTCATATTTCAGAAGAATACGGCGGAATCGACGTTCTTATAAACAACGCCGGCATAGCGAGGCAAAAGCAGATACAGGACATAACTGAAGCTGACTGGGACAATATGTTTAACGTAAATGTGAAAGCCGCTTTTATTGCGTCTCAGACGGTTTTGCCCTCGATGCTCAGTCAAAAAAGCGGCGTGATTATTAATATTTCATCAATGTGGGGTATTTCAGGCGCAAGCTGCGAAGTACACTATTCCGCGGCAAAGTCCGCCCTTATCGGTATGACAAAAGCCATGGCAAAGGAACTTGGACCGTCGGGAATACGCGTGAACGCAGTAGCTCCGGGGGTTATAGATACAGATATGAATTCGCATCTCCTTTCGGCAGATATTGATATATTAGCGGCTGAAACTCCGCTGTGCCGAATAGGAACAGCAAATGAAGCCGCGCGCGCTGTTTATTTCCTTGCAAGCAGGTCCGCGTCGTTCATAACAGGTCAGGTATTGTCTGTAGACGGCGGCTTTTTATGATTTTTAGATTGCGTGACAAGATAAAATTCCCGTATTGAAAGTACAACCAGAAAACCGCCGAACAGCTTGCCCAAAATCGGCGAAGCAAGTTTCATGGCAACGAGTCCG
>CATJNN010000112.1 GCA_949742185.1 uncultured Clostridia bacterium
ACTCAGTGCGGCAAATTACTTTCCGGCTACGCAAGGTATTGCACAGACTGCGGAAATGAAACCACTTTTCTTCAACAAGATTTATTGCCGACTTGGAATCTAACAGAGCAGTCGGATGAAATCACGCCATTTGATATAAACGATTTAGAATTTTAAATATTAATTAATGAAAAATACGATTTACTTTGAAATCGGATATTACAGAACCCGTTGATGAGCGTATTACAAAAAAGATATATCCATTTTATTCAGTATATTGTTACTTGCTTATGTTTTTCTTTTTTATTCCTATTTTAAACAAAACTCAAAAATAAATGAGCTTAAATCAGACATTGACGCATTGGAGCAAAAAACAGAAAAACTCTCAGAACAAATAGGTTCTCTTGAAATAGATATGAATAACCTTAATGCTGATATTTACGATTTATCCGAAGATATTTCAAATACAAACGCTAATATTGATGAAGCATGAGATGCTATTTATGATATAGTCTATTAAACAAAATATAATAACAAAGGAGAAATCACCATGAAAAAAATCTTACTAATTCTACTATCCACTCTTGCACTTGCAGTCAGCGGCTGCGCAGCCGCACCAACAAGCACATCCCCCTCTCCAACCCCAACAATAATTGTATCAAAAACACCCACTCCGTACCCAACTTCAACACCGACACCGACACCAACTCCTACTCCTACTCTAACACCGACACCAATCCCAACTCCGATTCCTACTCAAAAACCCACTCAGAAACCTACCGCTAAGCCCACTGCTGCTCCCACCAAAAAGCCCTCAACCTCCACTGCACAAAACGGCGAAACTGTATATATAACTGAATCGGGCAGCAAATATCACAGAGGCGGCTGCCGTTATCTGAAGAAAAGGAAAAAAGCAATAAATATCAACAAAGCAAAGCAACAAGGCTACACAGCCTGCTCAAGATGCTTCTAACGCATGTATCTTCAAAAACAAACTGTATGGTGGTAATATGCCATTCTAAGAGTTAAAAAGGTGATGCATATGCCAAAATACAAAAAACGTCCCGACAAACGATATGCTACAAGCGCCATTATCGGCTATGACGAAAGCGGCAATCCAAAGCGCAAAACCATATACGGACGCACTATAATGGAGCTCGACAAAAAGGTCGCCGATTTTAAAAGTCTGCAAAACAAAGGGATTATAATTGACAATGGCGGCATGACCGTTCAGCAATGGTCCGAAAAATGGCTTGAGCTGTATAAGGCTGACAAAGCATATAATACATATCAAATGTACAAGCGAACAGTCGATAATCATATAATACCTGTTCTCGGTAATATTAGGTTAAACGTACTGAAAAAACATCATATTCAAGAACTGTTAAACAACATAGTACAATCAGCTCATAATCGCACAGCAGAGCTTGTTAGGCTTACTATACAGGTATCAGACGCGGCGAAGCTCTTGCGCTTATGACAGCGGCATTGATTTTGTTAATAAGAAAATAACCATAAATAAAAATCCTGTGATAAAGGATAACGGAAACGAAATAAAGCATTCACCCAAAACCGATGCCGGATACCATGAAATACCTATACCTAATAAACTTTTAACATCCCTGCAAAAATATATACCTAAAATAAGCAGTATATATTTATTTCCTCAATCTACAAACATTGAACTTATGACACAGCAATTTGGGAATAATATATTATTGAACTAAAAAAACCGCTCAAACATAGCGTTTAAGCGGTTTTTTAATTGGTGCGAGTAGCGATATTGGAACAATCCGCCATATCGCATAAACACTATGTTTTTGAATAGTCAATAAACAGTATTAACCTCAAAATTAAATATTTTA
>CATJNN010000113.1 GCA_949742185.1 uncultured Clostridia bacterium
TCTGTTTTTTATAATAACTAATTGATTACTACAATTTTGGCCTATTTTACTATCTTCAAAATCCAATAATGCACTGCCAATACTACCACAATTACATTCATATTTTAATTCTAATTTATCATAGGTTGAATAACATAAATAGCCTATATTTTCATTGCATTTATCACAATAAATCCAGCCGCCATAATTAGCGGCTAATCTTGTATTTATTAACTGTTTACTTTTTAATACTCTTGCCATAACTTTATATCCTCTCAAAATTTCGATTTATTTATAATTGGATTATAGCATATAAAAGAAAGCAATACAATACGCAAATCCGACCATCATTTTTCTTAGCTTTCGTTACTTGCGCTATGTGTGTTAATTGCTTCAAGGATTTTGTAAAAGGCTCAACACGATGTGTCTTTTATGTCCGTAGACTTGTCGAATGCTACCATATTTTGCTGATGCATTCCTTATTAGAGGTGCGTCAAATTATGCGGTTTAGAATCATTATGACCTCTTTTAGAGTATAGTTAAAAGTTCATAATTTTTTATCACTGTTCCAAAAGATTTTAGTTTTTATTCGTTATCTCAATGTTATCCGTCGCCGCGCCTAACTCTACAAATTGCTTAATATTCTCTGTATCTGGCTTATGGATTATTTCTGACGCTTTATCAACACAGTTTTTTGCACGTCAGTCAAATTCAGCCTGCATCGTATTTTCCGGTTCTATGAGTTCTTCAGCCATTTAGTCTCTTTAAATTCTTTATTAATTATAGAGCAATTATATATAATAAGAAAAATATCTTGATTACAGTTAAATCTTACGTTATTCTATAGTTTAATACGTATACATTACGCAGGGACATCAGTACTGTATTCATTCTTGACATCAAAGAAAAAAACTGGCTCATGGTTGCTGCTGTGTTGATATATACTATAATTGTTCAAGACAAGCCTGAATTTCGGAACATACGGCGCGGTCGTTTTCAAACATCTTCGCAAACAGGCGTTTCAGAGTTTCCTGCGTTTCCTTTTGTAAAATCAAAACGGCAGACTGCTGGGTAATGGTATATCCGGTTTTAGGTCCCACGCCAAGCGAGTCCCATATCTTCCATCCTATACCGTGCGTTTCATCATTTCCATCCATACTATACCTTGCAAAAAAAATATCGCTCAGCCGATTATGTATCTCTTTGTTTGTGCAAATATTGCACAGCAAGTTTTCTGCTCCGCAAAATGCTTCCGCAGCGTGCCATCTTGCTTCAATCGGCACACCGTTGATGGCGCATATCATGCCAGCAGTGTCCATGGCGTTTTCCATCGTCACGTGGTCGAGCGCGTTCATAATTACGCTTTCAAGCGCCGTATGACCGTCGTAAGACAAGGCGTATGCGATGCGTTCCAGAAGTTCTTTGTAGGACATGTCAGGCGCGGTGTTGTCGGTGATGACAATGGCGTCGCGCATAATGGAGTGCCAGTTAGCAGGCAAAGCATGAAACTTTGAATCCAAACCCAATACAGTATCTGCGTCATAGCCCACGGCAAGAATCCATTCCATTTCGTTTTCTAAGCGGAGCAGCGTTGGGAAACCATTATCCAGAGAGTTTTTCATTGTGGAAAGTATTTCTGTCTGCGCGCCTGTACCGTCAAAGCGCAGATAAGAAAATCCTGCAAATCGCGCCAGTGTATTAACAAAATCATCATCCCAGCGCCAGCCGTTGGAAAATCCCGGCAGTGTATGCGGATTTACGCTGTCATCACAAGGATAATCAAAACCAAACGCCAGTGTTGACGCTGTCAAAAGACACTGGTAGACGGATGTCTGGTGGCGTTCCAGCAGATTATCACCACAGGGACTGCAATGAATGCAATAGCGGTGGTTCCGGGTACACCAATATGGTGTTTCTTCCGTATATCCGCCTGAAATAACCAATGCAGATGCAAGCGCCGCAGTGAAGTTGTCCGATTCAGCGCCTACCGGAAATGATACTTGATTTTCTAAGATTTTTTTCATATTACTATAATCATGACCTTTTCTTGTTTAGTATTCACAAAATGTGTTGTGTCATTACTGAACGTGTAAAGACTTCCTTTATTTTATTTTGTGTCCTGTATGGATAGTATACCATAGGCTGGTACTGGATGTAAAGCTTTTTTGCATACTTTGAGATTTTGAATTCGATTTCGTTATTTTTAATATTTTTCGTGGATTTGTTGATTATTTTTTGCGTTTTCTGTGGAGAGCAATGCCCAGGGTTTTGTTAACATATAATTGTTATGCTCTGTGATATAAAATATACTGAGGGAGGTGATAATTATGGCGCTAAGACCGAAGAGGTTGCGAGGCGAAAACGGTAAGAGCAGAAGGTCTTTATATATGCCGGACAATCTGTATGAAGTGTTTGCCAAGATTTCGTGCGAAAACGAGTTGTCGGTGAATGCGCAGATGGTAATTGCTCTTGAAGAGTGGGCCGTAATGCATAAGGTCAGAAAATGAGACGGGGCGGCAGCGCCGCCCTTGTTTTTTTACGCATTTAAGATAAATTTATATAAAAAAA
>CATJNN010000114.1 GCA_949742185.1 uncultured Clostridia bacterium
ATTTTTATTAATTGTGTTGTGCAACAACACCAAAAATAATTCGGGGTTCGACGCCCCGGATTATTTTTATTTAGTACATTTCGCAATAAGCAACGTAGACTCCCAAGATTATTCTCCTTTAGCCATACGAACCGCAAACTCTCCCGCGCCTTTTAAATCTTCCTCAGACGGATTAAACACAACGCGATACGGCGTTTCAAACACTTTAAGCTTCAGCGCTTTCAAATACGCCTCCACCAAAGGACATCCCTCGCCGCTCCAGCCATACGACCCAAACACCGCAAACGTTTTGCCACGCACATTCATCATATCGATTCCCGCCAAAAGCTCCCACACAGGCTCAAGCGCGTTGCGGTTAATAGTCGGCGTGCCGACAAAAATCATATCCGCAGAGTTCATCTCAGCGCGCATCTGATGCATATCATGCTCAATCAAATCATAGCTTTTAACAGGGATTCCCGCGCTTTCAAGCGACCTTTCCATAGACTTTGCAAGTTTTTTTGTATATCCGTATGCCGATACATAAAAAATCGCGGCCGTTTTTTTCTCACGCTCAACAGGCTTGCTCCATTCGTCATATTTTTTAATCCCTTCGCCGATAAGCGTTGTTAAAACAGGTCCATGACTGTTGCATACCATATCAACGTCAATACCCTCAAGCTTTAAAAGCCCTTTTTGCACAAACGGTGCAAACGGCGCGACAATAGCGTCGTAGTATTCTTTAAACGCCGCATCGTAATCGTCCTTATTCTGAATATCGCTGTCAAGCAAACCGTTCGGACAATAGTGCGCGCCCAGCACATCGCAGCTAAAGAGCACTTTTTCAGACGCAAGATACGTCATCATCGTATCCGGCCAATGCAGATTAGGAGCTATTATAAAATTAAGAATAAGCCCGTTGCCCAAATCCAGTGTGTCTCCATCCTTAACAAGCTGACTTTTGAACTCAAGATTTGTAATCTGCTTTAAATTATTAAGCGCCGCTGTTGTTCCCAGAACTATTAAATCCGGATTTAACTCAAGAAGCTTAACAAGACTTCCTGAATGGTCGGGTTCTGTATGGTTGCAGATAACATATTCAATAGTTTTTATGTCCTGCACTCCGTTTATATTATCAATATATTCGTCCACGCCCTTATCATGTACAGTCTCGATAAGCGCAGTTTTTTCGCCCTTAACCATATATGCATTATAAGTTGTTCCGAACCGCGTTTCCATTATAATATCAAACACTGCTAAATTCGGGTCTTTAACTCCCACATAATACACATTATCCTTTAATTTCACTGCTGACATCTACATCGTTCCTTTCTGTTTTTATAACAAGATTTTTATATTAATTTCTTTAGCTCAAAACTGCTAAAACAGTATTTCAACCTTACGGCAAAGTCGCGACCTTACAAGCCATAGCCGCCCAATCACCGCACTGTAAAACTCGCGTAATTTCAAATCCGGCTTCGCCAAGCGCTTTTTTTACATCATTAATTCTATCATCTATTATTCCGGAAACAATGAATGCTCCGTCTTCTTTTACGCATTTCCTCGCCATGGGAGCAATCGCAATAATCACATCTGCCACAATATTTGCCGCAACCACATCACAGCGTTTTTCACATAACGAAGTGCACAGTTTTTCATCTTCAATAAGATTCCCGGAAATCACAGTATAGCGGGATTTGTCAACACCGTTCCGTTCAGCGTTCGCATATGCTATATGCACAGCGTTCGGGTCAATATCCACGGCAGTTGCATGTTCAGCGCCGAGCATAAGAGATATAATTGAAAGTATACCGCTTCCGCATCCAAGGTCGAGCATTGTGCAGCCGTCAGTTATGTAGTCCTCCAAAAGCTCTATGCATAGCTGAGTTGTTTCGTGCGAGCCTGTTCCAAAAGTCATACCGGGATCTATGCGAAATATCACGCGCTCGCTGTCCCCGTCCGAACGTTCCCACTCCGGCTCAATACGCACGCGTTTTCCAACCTCCAACGGATGAAAATACTTTTTCCAGTTATTCGCCCAATCCTCCTCCTGCATACTGTCAAGCTCAACGGCAAGTCTGCCGAACTGTCCGTCTTTATCATATTCTCGCAATTCTTCAATAGACGCGCGTATAGCGCACAGCATTTCCTGCCCCGACGCGTTATCCGTCACGTACGCGCGAACACAGGTTTCACCTTTCTTATGCTCCACAAGCTCCTCGTCTACATAGTCCCAGCTTTGACGGTTATTTTCAAGAAAGTCGAAAAAATCCTCCGCGTCCTCAATCTCAACCCCCGTTATACCCAGATTATACAGTCTTCCGCTGACCGGCTCAATACCAGTCGACGTTGTATATATAGATACCTGAAGCCATTTCATATGTTCCACTTCCTAATCAAGATAATCTTTAAGCTTTTTGCTTCTGCTCGGATGACGAAGCTTTCTAAGCGCCTTTGCCTCAATCTGACGAATTCGCTCGCGGGTTACGTTAAATTCTCTGCCAACCTCCTCAAGCGTTCGCTGTCTGCCGTCGTCAAGTCCAAAACGCAGTCTTAAAACTTTTTCCTCACGCGGAGTCAGAGTTTTTAACACATCCACAAGCTGCTCTTTTAAAAGCACAAAACTTGCCGCCTCAGACGGAGCGGGAGCTTCATTGTCGGGAATAAAATCTCCGAGATGGCTGTCCTCCTCTTCGCCTATAGGCGTTTCAAGCGACACCGGCTCCTGCGATATTTTAGAAATTTCGCGCACTTTCTCAATCGGCATGCCAAGCTCCTGCGCAAGTTCCTCCGGCGTAGGCTCGCGCCCGAACTCCTGCACAAGCTGCCTTGATACGCGTACCAGTTTATTTATTGTTTCCACCATATGCACAGGTATACGTATTGTGCGCGCCTGGTCAGCAATCGCGCGCGTTATAGCCTGACGTATCCACCATGTTGCATATGTGCTGAATTTATATCCCTTTGTGTAGTCAAACTTATCAACAGCCTTGATAAGACCGAGATTACCCTCCTGAATAAGGTCAAGAAACTGCATTCCGCGCCCCACATACCGCTTCGCTATGCTGACAACAAGCCTTAAGTTCGCTTCGGCAAGGTTTTTCTTCGCCTGCTCGTCTCCCTCTCCCATGCGTCTCGCAAGCTCCGTCTCTTCTTCCGGCGTTAAAAGCGCAACTTTGCCTATTTCCTTTAAATACATCTTAACATGGTCGTCTATATTAACGCCCTCCGGAACCGATAGATCCTCAAGTTCCTCTTTTGTTACCTCAACCTCTTCCTCTTCAAGCTTACCGAGGTCTTCAAAAATTTCTATGTTGTCTTTTTCTATTGTATCATATACCTGTTCAAGACGGTCTGGAGATATTTGAATTTCCTCAAACGATTCGTTAATTTCCTTATAAGTAATCATACCCTTCTTTTTTGCCTGTTCAATGAGCTGCTTTTCTACTTGCTCTATCTGCGCCTCAAGCTCAGCTTCAGCCGCCGCGCGCGCCTCTTCCTCCGCTCGGCGCGCTTCCTCTTCGGCAAGTACGTCGTCCTGCTCAATATCGGAAATGTTTATAATATCCTTGTTTTCTTCCATCATTTTTTCCTCCTAAGTTCCGTTTGCAGCCTTATCAACTCGTTCATTTTAATAGGGTCATCCTCATGTCTGAGTCTTTCGTCAAGCCTGTCCAGCTTGATTTTGCGTATTGCGTCCGCAGCCGCCCTTTCCTCATCCTCATAAACCTCCATGTTATAAAACACAGCCGACGCTTCCGACTGTTCCCCACCGTTTAAATATGACAGCATAACCGCCGGATTTGGTTCCTCCCCGACGCTTCGGCTTTCATAAATCATTTTGGCAAGCCGGCGGTGAAGCTCGGTACTGTAATCATCCGACGGCAGCTCTTTCTGCGCAATAGCGCATGCGCGCTTGTTTCTCACGCAAAGATTAAGAATCATCTTCTCGGCTCTCTGTGTTCCGCCCGACTGCGGCGCCGCTGCCGGCGCCCCCTTTGAACGAACCACGTTAACTGACGGCGGAATATTCTGCTGCGGAGTCCGCATTTTTACCGCACGCTGGCTTTTCTTTTTATATTCGCTGTAAATTGCGTCCTTACTTATCTGCGTTTGCTCGGCAACCTTGCGTATATACGCGTCCACCTCAACCGCGTCCGTTATACCAACCAGTGCGTCCGCAGCTTCGCTCACAAAGCGTACCTTATCTTCAGTATCGTTTAAATCGTAATTAATTTTCACAACTGAAATCTTAAACTCTGTTGACGG
>CATJNN010000115.1 GCA_949742185.1 uncultured Clostridia bacterium
CATAGCAGACAATAAAAATCTTTAAATGCCTGATACGTCTGCGAGCATAAATTTTTTAGCAATATTTTTAAATTTTAATTTCCAAGATAAGTAAAGTGCATATAGTCCCTCGAGCTGTTCCACGCGTTTCCGCCCCACGCCCAGCCGTATTTTGCAAAAATTTTCACAACCTCGCCATCCTCAGCTATTGAATATTGATTTTCACCCGGCTTCCACAGGCTTCCGCTAAGAATTGTACCGTTGTTTGTTATCTGATAGTTTTCATTTGGATTTATATCTATGCATGTGCCGTAACTGTGCTGGGAAAGATTTCCCGACGCTGATTTCCGCCATGTATATCCGCCTATCGAATATATTGGAAATTTCTCCGTACCCGAGAATATCTCGTCAAAAATCTCTTTAATCTCGTCTGCAAGCTCGGAGTTCACTGTCAGTTTACGTGTAGACGCAATCTTTTCACCGTTCTCACCAACATTCCAAACGTTTATTGTAATCTCCGTCATATTTTGTTTCGCTTCCTCCTCAGATACAAAATATGTTCCGTCCGGAAATACGCGTTTTTCTTTTTCCGTTTGCGCCGTCTTTGCATTAGATGACGGAGATGCTGTCGGCGACGGCGGCGCGGTTGGTTTCGGAGACGCCGACGGCGCGGGAGACGGAGCCGACGTGGGCGCAGCCGTTGGAAATGCCGTGGGAGCAGGAGAAGCCGCGCCGTCGGTATATGTGAATTTTACATACTGCGTAAACGTTTCCGTACCGTTATTTGATAATGTTCCTATCAAGAGCGTGTATTCTTTTCCAGCGGCAAACGTTTTTGCAGGTACAGTGACCGTGGTATCTGTGGTCTGCCATATATATACGGGGTCGGCGGCTTCGTCCTTTATAATAACATGATACACGCCCGCGTCAAGAGTGCCGCGCCACGCAATATCCACATCTCCTGTAACGGACGAATTATTTTTCGGAAGCGTTACCGCAGAAGTATTGCTTATCACTCTTCGTCCGGAAAAGCGGCTATAACAGCGTTCGCAAAGAATAATTGCCTGCTCGCGGGTTGCGCTTTCCGCCGGAGCAAGCAAAGACGCTGAAACGCCGTTCATAAGCTCGTATTTCTGCATAGCCGACATAGCGTCCACTGCCCATGAGCTTATTTCATCCATATCGTCAAACTTTTTTATGTATTTTCGGTCTGAGGAATTCAGCGGAAGCTGCGCGCCCGCAATTATGAGCGTATTATAAAGCATTTTTGCCATTTCCTGACGGGTAACCTCCAAATCGGGATTAAAATTCCCGTGTTCGTCGCCGGACACTATGCCAAGAACATAGGCTTTTGCCGCGGCGGAATTCTGCGTATCGGGAAAAGGATTCTTTTCGGGCGTTTCAGGCGATTTCTGTGTAATGCCTGAATACAGATTAACCGCAAGCTCGCAGAATTCGCCCCGTGTTATGTTTCCCTGCAAATTCCGCGACACCACCGAATATGACAAAAGTCCGTTTGAGTTTGCCGCATTAAAGTCCGCAGCCGCCCAGTTGCTAATATGAGCATACGCTGACGCAGACGAAAAAAAAGCGGCGACAAGAAGAACTGAAATTATTTTCTTCATTGCATATTCCTCCGAATTAAGTATGTGCATATTCTATCATGCGCGATATGACAAGTCAACAGCTAATTTTACCATATGCGACATAAATCGGGTGCAAAAAACGGCTTTGCCACTGTGTTTTGCACGCATATACTTCTTTTTGATTACATACAGATTAACAGTTTGTAAACAAACGGCGAAACAGTTTGCAAATTTATTCAAATATGCTATAATGTATAATTGTATAAATGGATATACACGGCTTTTGCCGCTTTATATATTAGGAGGAAAAAAATGAAGTTATGTTCAAAATGCAATAAAAATCCCGCTATTGTTTTTGTTACAAAAACAGATGGAGAAAAGTCCACAAGCGAGGGATATTGCTTGCCGTGCGCAAAATCTCTGGGCATTGCGCCGCTTAATGATATGATGGAACAGATGGGGCTTTCCGAGGAGGAAATGAACAATCTTAATCATCAGATGTCAGATTTTATGGATACTATAACAGGCTCAAATCCCGAGGAATTCCGCGAAATGATGGGACAAATGGGACTTTTCGACTCTGAAGCCGTTGACGAAGGCGGCGCGCCTACCGCCCCTATAGGCTTTTTATCAAACATGCTTGAGCCAACAGGAGAACCTCAGATCGGCGGAGAGCATGCACAGGAAAGCGCAAACCGCCGCAGCGAACGCCGCCGCGGCAAAAACAAAAAAAGCATGCTTGACACCTACGGCACAAACCTCACCGCAAAAGCGGCTCTGGGGCAGGTCGACCGCGTTGTTAACCGCGATGCGGAAATCAACCGCGTTGTGCAGATTTTAAACAGGCGCACTAAGAACAACCCCGTGCTTTTAGGCGAGCCGGGCGTTGGAAAAACGGCGATTGCAGAGGGACTTGCGTGCCGCATATTTGAAAAGACTGTGCCCCCCAAGCTTTTTGGATATCAGCTCTATCTCATAGATTTCACGGCTCTCGTTGCCGGAACACAGTTCCGCGGTCAGTTTGAAGCGCGGCTCAAAGCTTTGCTTTCCGAGGCCGAGGAGGCGGGCAACGTTATTTTGGTCATAGACGAAATTCACAACATCGTTGCCGCAGGCGATGCCGAGGGCGCGATGAGCGCGGCAAACATTTTAAAACCCGCTTTGGCGCGCGGCGAGATACAAGTAATAGGCGCAACCACACTTACTGAATACAGAAAGCATATAGAAAAAGATACCGCGCTTGAACGCCGTTTCCAGCCCGTGGTTATTGACGAGCCGTCGATTGCTGAAAGCATTGAGATTTTAAGCGGAATTAAAGATTATTATCAAAAATATCATCATGTGAAAATATCGGAAAAGATAATTGAACAGTCGGTTAGAATGTCGGAAAGATATATAACCGACAGATTCTTACCTGACAAAGCGATTGACGTTATAGATGAAGCGGGGTCTAAGGTGAATTTGCGCAACCGCGCTTTGTATGACGTGAAACTCTTGGACGGCAAGCTTGCCGAAGTTAATTCACAAATTGAAGAGGCAGAAAGCACTGAAGATTTTGCGAAAGCGGCGGAACTTAAAAGCAAAAAAATACAGCTTGACAATATGATTGCGGAAAAAAATGCAGAAGCAGACAAAGCGGAAATCACTTCTGACGACGTGGCTTCAGTTATTGAGGAATGGACAAAAATACCTGTTCACAGACTAACCGAAGACGAATCTCAGAAGCTTCTGGATTTAGAAAAACGGCTTCATAAACGCGTTATCGGTCAGGATGAAGCGGTAGACGCGGTTTCGCGCGCTATAAGACGCGGTCGCGCGGATATTTCTGCAAGAAAACGACCTGTATCGTTTATTTTTGCAGGTCCTACCGGCGTCGGCAAAACAGAGCTTGTAAAAACCATAGCCGAGGTTATGTTTGGAAACGAGGAAGCGCTGATAAGGCTTGACATGTCGGAATATATGGAAAAACACTCTGTTTCTAAACTTATTGGTTCTCCTCCGGGATATGTCGGCTACGACGACGCCGGTCAGCTCACCGAAAAAGTACGCCGCAAACCATATTCGGTTATTCTGCTTGACGAAATAGAAAAAGCTGATCCCGAAGTATTTAATATGTTCCTGCAAATCCTTGACGACGGACGCATAGCGGACAGTCACGGTAAGATGATAAACTTTGAAAATACGATTATCATAATGACGACAAACGCGGGAGCAGAATTTAAAAACTCCGGACTGGGCTTTATGTCAGACTCACAGCTTACTCTTGAAAGCAATGTTGAACGCAGTCTAAAGCAGCATTTTCGTCCTGAGTTTTTAAACCGTATTGATGAAATTGTTACATTTAAGTCTTTAACAAAAGACGAGCTTAGGAAAATTATCGACCTGTTGCTTTGCGATATAACCGACAAACTTGCTGAAAAAGGCGCAAGCCTTATGGTAACAGACGCGGCTAAAGAAGTTATCCTTGAAAAGGGCTATGATATTAAATATGGAGCGCGTCCGTTAAAACGCGCGATACAGCGGCTTATCGAAGACCCGCTTGCAACGCTGTCGCTTACCGGACGAATAACGTCTGGCGCGTCAATAACCGCCGACGCGGACGGCGACAAGCTCGCGCTTGCGGCGGTGCCTAAAGTGCGCGTTCCTCATGAGGTGTGATAAATATAATAAAAATCTGCAGATGTATTGAGCGTCTGCAGATTTTTATTGTTTTCCTCACAAACGCATTTAAATGAAAATAATTCGGGGCATCGAGCCCCGAATTATTTTTGCTGTTGCTCCACAACGCATTTAATGAAAATAATTCTGAGCATCAAGCCCTAAATTATTTTTGCTGTTGCTTCACAACGCATTTAATAAAAACACTTTCGGGCGTCGAACCTCATATTATTTTGGCTGCCATCCCGCAATGCGGCTAATAATAAACGGGCGCAACAGACGTTTGTCTGCCGTGCCGCTTTTTGCGAACGATAATACTTGACTTTTTTGCCAAAGAGAGATATATTAATGATTGAAATTTGATTTTTGAAAGGGGTATATTAGTTTTGAAAAAAGTCATATCATTTTTTCTCGCGGCGGTAATCTGCATTTTATCGGGATGCTCGTCCACAGTTATAAAAAACAATGAAAAAATCATGGTGTGTACGTCGTTCAGCGCAATGCAGGATTTTACAAAGCAAATTGCAGGCGATTGCGCGGAAGTAGTTAATCTTATGCCTCCCGGCACGGAGCCTCATGAGTGGGAGCCGTCGGCGGGAGATATATTAATGCTGGAAAAAGCGGGCGTGTTTATATACAGCGGACATGGAATGGAACACTGGGTTGACAAAGTTAAAGAATCATTGTCAAATAAAAACTTAATTATTGTTGAAGCAGCCGAAGGAATCTCAGGCGGAGGCGACCCGCATGTGTGGCTTGACCCCATAAATGCCAAAAAGCAGATGAAAACCATATCCGACGCGCTTTGCGCCGCTGACAGCGAAAACTCCGAATATTATATGCATAACTATAACGTTTGCGCGCAAAAGCTTGACGAACTTGACACGGAATATAAAAACGCGGACTTGTCAGGCAAAAATATTATTGTCGGACACGAGGCGTACGGATATTTATGCAAGCGCTACGGTCTGACTCAAACTGCGGCAGAAGGACTAACGGGCGAATCAGACCCGTCGCCTGCAAAAATGGCAGAGTTAGCGTCGTTTGCAAGGCAAAACGGAATACGTTATGTGTTTGCGGAAAACAAAGAAAATACAAAAACGCTCGACACGCTCGCCCGCGAGATTGGCGGCGATGTATTAATTTTAGACCCGTTTGAAACGAGTGAAAAAGATTATTTTACTGTTATGGAGGAAAATCTGAGCGCACTGAAAAAATCGCTCGGAGACTAATATGAACAATATTCTTGAAGTAAGAAACTTAGACTTTGAATATTACGACGGCGTTGTTTTACGAAACGTCTCTTTTTCATTGGAAAAAGGAGATTTTCTTGGAATTATAGGCGCGAATGGCACGGGCAAAAGCACTCTTTTAAAACTGATATTAGGGCTTTTACCATGCCGTTCGGAACAGATAACGCTATTTGGAACCGACCGCACGGAATTTAACGAGCTGTCCAAAATAGGATATGTATCGCAGAAGTCAAATTCGTTTAATTCTGATTTTCCGGCAACGGTGCAGGAGGTGGTTTCGGCTAATTTATATTCGCAGATAGGCTTTTTGTGCCGCGCCGAAAAAAAGCACCGCGTAATGTGCGAAAAAGCTATAGCGGCAGTCGGACTTGAGGACTGCAAAAACAAACAAATAGGCAAGCTTTCCGGCGGACAACAGCAAAGAGCGTTTATTGCGCGAACGCTTGTAAACAACCCGGAGCTTATCATATTGGACGAGCCTACAGTCGGAGTTGACGCGCCGTCGGTTGAAGTGATCACAAAAATTATAGCCGACCTTAACTCAAAAGGGATAACTGTTATAATGACAAATCACGATACGCATTCGCTTATATCGCTTGCAAATAAGCTGCTTGTGCTCTCCGAAGACGGCTGCGCTTCATTCTATGACAAAAAGAAGCTGTCGGAATACAAGCTCACGCGCATTTGCGAAGGATTGGAGGGACATAACCATGCTTGAAATACTCTCATACGGCTTTATGCAGCGCGCTTTTTTGGTGGCTCTGCTGATTTCTGTTATCGCGCCGTGTATCGGCATGGTAATTGTGCTCAAAAGGCTTTCAAACATAGGCGACGCGGCTTCTCATTCGGCGCTCGCGGGCGTAGCGTTCGGGCTTGCGTTCGGCATTAACCCGATTGCGGGAGCTGTTATTTTTGCCGTAATTGCAGTGCTGAGCATTGAGGGGCTTCGCAAGGCGTTCGGTCGGTATTCGGAACTGTCAACAACTGTTGTTATGTCGGCAGGCGTAGGACTGACGGCGTTGTTTTCGGGATTTATCAAAAGCAGCGGAGCAAATCTGAACAGCTTTCTGTTCGGCTCTATTGTGGCGGTATCGTCATTTGAGCTTACGCTCACAGTGGGGCTTTGCATCGTTGTGTTTGCCGCGTCTATGCTTTTATACAAAGAGCTTTTTTTCATAACGTTTGACGAGGAAGCGGCAAAGCTTGCGGGCGTGCCTGTCAAAGCGGTTAATTTTGTGTTTATGCTGCTAACTGCGTTCACAGTGTCGATTGCTTCAAGAACCGTGGGGGCGCTGATGATTTCCTCGCTTCTGGTTCTGCCTGTAACCTGCGCTATGACGTTCTCCAAAAGCTATTTAAAAACGCTTATATATTCTATAATGTTTGCCTTGTTTTTCACTTCAGTTGGACTTGCATCTTCTGCCGCGCTTGATTTAAAGCCGAGCGGCGCCATAGTTATTATCGGCGTGATAACGCTTATCGTACTTATGATTATAAACAGAAACAAAAAATAATATTTTTAAAAGCCGTCATAACCGCAAATATATCGGTTCTGACGGCTTTTATCAGTTGCGTTGCCAAAGACAACAATAAAAATACAACGGCGTCCGGCACGCCGTTGTATTTTTATTGACTACGCTATAAACGAGTCGCAAAATATAAAACTAACACAATTCAAATATTGAAACCTGATCGCTTTCGGGCATCCCATCAAGACAGTGATTCTCCGTAAGCGTTTCAAGATTGGTTTTGGTCGCGCCGGTGCGTTTTTTGAAGTCGTCAATAGTACGGAAAGGGCCGTCGGCGCGAGCTTCCGTTATGCTTCGTGCAACGTTTTCCCCCAGCCCCGGCAAAGCGTTAAGCGGCGGAAGTATACCGTCGTCGCAGGGCTGGAATTCCGTCGCGTGGGACTTGTATAAATCAATCGGCAGAAAGCTTAATCCGCGCGCGTACATTTCTATGCATATCTCCAAAATAGGTATCAGATTTTCCTCCTTAGGAGATATGGAACCGTTCTTTTTCTTTGCCAGAAGCTCTTTCATAGCCTCACGAGCAACCTCCTCCCCCCGCGCCATAACAGACGAGTCGAAATCATCCGCCCGAACAGAAAAATATGCTATATAAAACGCCTGCGGATAATGCACCTTAAAATAAGCTATACGGAACGCCATCGTTACATACGCCACCGCGTGCGCTTTCGGAAACATATACTTGATTTTTTTACATGAGTCGATATACCAATCCGGCACATTCGCCGCGCGCATAGCGTCTTCATCCTCGGGCTTTAAGCCCTTGCCTTTTCGTACGCTTTCCATAATCTTAAACGAATGACCCGCTTCAACTCCCATATGAATCAGATAAATCATAATATCGTCGCGGGTGCAGATAGCCTCGGACAGCGTTGTTATCCCCGAACGAACCAAATCCTGCGCGTTGTTGAGCCACACATCCGTACCATGGGACAGACCTGATATTCGCGCAAGCTCGGAAAACGTAGTCGGCTTTGTGTCGAGCAGCATTTGCCGCACAAACGACGTACCGAATTCGGGAACGCCGTAAGTCCCCACTGTTGTGCCGATGTCCTTTCCATCCTGAATATTAAGCGCTTTATTGGACGTGAAAAGGCTCATTGTTTCCTTATCGCCTATATCAATTTGCTGCGCGTCCACTCCGGTTAAATCCATCAGCATACGAATTACCGTGGGATCATCGTGTCCAAGCTCGTCAAGCTTTAACAGGTTCTGGTCGATTGAATGATATTCAAAATGCGTTGTTATTATGCTTGAATTTGGGTCGTCGGCAGGGTGCTGAATGGGACAGAATTCGTGAATGTCATTTTTATGCGGCACAACGATAATACCGCCCGGATGCTGTCCCGTTGTGCGTTTAACTCCGACGCAGCCTGTTGCAAGCCGCTTTTTCTCGGCGTTTTTCATTTGAATTCCCTTATCCTCGCAGTATCGCTGAACATATCCGAACGCTGTTTTTTCCGCAACCGTGCCTATTGTACCGGCGCGGAACACATGCCCCTCTCCGAATAATTCTTCCGTATATTTATGAATTGTAGGCTGATATTCACCCGAAAAATTCAGGTCAATATCAGGTTCTTTATCGCCCTTGAAGCCCAAGAAGGTCTCAAATGGAATATCGTGTCCGTCTTTTTTATAGGCTGTGCCGCAATTTGGACAAATTTTATCGGGCAGGTCGCATCCCGATATGCCGCTTCCATCCTCCACAAATTCCGCTTTTTTGCAATTCGGGCAAATATAATGCGCGGGAAGCGAGTTAACCTCTGTAATCCCCGACAAAAACGCAACCAACGACGAGCCGACAGAACCCCGCGAACCGACCAGATAGCCGTCGCTGAGCGATTTCTGCACAAGCTCCTGCGCAATTTTATACATAACTTCAAAACCGTAGGTTGTAATTGAATAAAGCTCTTTGTCCAGCCGCTCCTGCACAATCTGCGGCAACGGGTCGCCGTATATTTCCTGCGCTCGGCGCATTGAATCGTTTACAATATCCTCCTTTGCCCCCTCAATTTCAGGCGGACATTTTTCTTTTGGTATAGGACGGACATTTTCCACCATATCGGCAATCAGATTTGTGTTCTTGACCACAACCTCGCGCGCTTTCTCCTCGCCAAGATAATCAAATTCCGCAAGCATTTCTTCAGTTGTCCGCAGATACAGCGGAGCTTGTTCGTCCGCGTCCTTAAAACCTTTATAGTGCATTAAAATTTTTCTGAAATCCGCGCCCGACGGGTCCATAAAATGCACGTCGCATGTTGCGGCGACGGGCTTTTCGAGCTTTTCGCCCAAGCGCACTACTTTTTTGTTAAGCTCGCGCAAATCATCGTCTGTATTTATATCCGGATGGTCGTCCGAGCGTTTCATATATGAGTTATTGCCGATAGGCTGAATTTCCAGATAATCGTAAAAAGACGCTATTTCTTCAAGCTCTTTTTCATTTTTGCCGTCTACAACAGCGCGGAACAGCTCGCCCGCTTCACACGCCGAACCGATTATAAGCCCCTCGCGCTTTTTTTGGAGCAGACTTTTCGGTATACGAGGTGTGCGAAAATAATATTTAAGCTGCGACGCTGATATAAGCTCATATAAATGTCTCAGCCCCACTTGGTTTTTCGCAAGCAAAATAACATGGTACGCCCGCGTCTTTTTAGACGCCTGAGCCACGTCGTATATCTCATCAAGCTCGTCAAGCTCTGTTTTATTCTCATTTTCAAGCTGTTCGCACATTTTCACAAATATCTCCGCAGTCGCCTTCGCATCGTCGACCGCGCGGTGATGATTTTCTAAAATTATATTAAGGTGCTTTGTGAGAGTGTCGAGCTTATGATTATGAAGCGTCGGATACATGCACCGCGCAAGCTGAAGCGTATCTAAATAAGTGAAACCAAAGCCTAGTCCCATGTCCTCCGCCGCTTTGCGGATAAATCCGATATCGAACGATGCGTTATGCGCCACAAGCACGCAGCCCTTGCAAAATTCAAAAAAATCGCCGAGTATTTCATCAATCCGCGGAGCATCCTTAACCATATCGTCCGTAATAGACGTTAACGCCACTATATTAGGCGGTATCGGCTCGCCGGGATTAACAAACGTAGACCATTTATCCACAATCGCACCGTCCGACACCTTAACCGCGCCTATCTCTGTTATATGATTTTTATCCTTTGAAAGCCCCGTTGTTTCTATGTCAAACACCACAAAATCAGAGCGTACAGTCTGAGCCGCAGAATTATATACGATACGTTTTCCGTCGTCAATCAGATAACCCTCCATACCGTAAATAACTTTTATTTTCTCGTTCAAATCAGAAGCTTTCATAGCCTCCGGAAACGACTGCACAACGCCATGGTCTGTTATTGCGATTGCCTTATGTCCCCACGATATTGCCCTGTTTATAAGCTCGGATGCAGAGGATACGCCGTCCATAGACGACATCTTTGTGTGCATATGAAGCTCAACGCGCTTTTCCTCGGCATCATCGGCGCGCACTCCAGGCTCCGGCACCTCGCACACCGCAGTAGCGTTTAATATAACCTCGCGGCTGTATTCGTTATATTTGGGCGTACCGAGTACCGAAACATACAAATTATTTTTCTTAACGCCGGAGGAAAGCCTCTCTTTAAGCTTTAAATATTCCTCCTCCTTGTCAGGCTTTTTTAAAAAAAGCTGTACGCTTATAGAGTCTGTGTAATCTGTTATATCAAAAGTGACAATATACCATTCCTTATCATTCTTTTTGCTTTTTATATCCTTGCATTCCGCTCCGAACACCTTACCTGTAACGGCAACGCGTCCCGCGTTTTCGTTCACTGAACTGATTGGGACGGAGCCATGACGTATCGGTCTGCCGTACAACGCGTCAACCACCTCGGCGGCTTCAGTTTCCGGCTTAACTTCTATGGGCAGCCCGCTTTTTTTCCTCGTTACAACCATGACGTTATCAGCCTGATACTTACGTTTTTCTTTCGAGGTAATATCAAGCTTATTCAAACGGTAGTAATCTTTTAATTTCTTCCCTGCTTCCCGTATAAGCTCATCGTCCGGCGGCGCATCAAGAACAACGCGCATCCCGCGGCTGTGCTTTGATATGTAAATACGCTCCACACCGCCGTCTAAGCTTCCGACCTCCGCGTCGGAGAATATATTGCTGAATTTTGGTTTCATTTGTCTTCAATCTCCATTATTAATTAAGATTTCTTTAAAAACTTTTAATTTCATCGGTATTTACAGTGAAAGTATAATTTCTTGAATAAGCCTTTGCGCCGTCTGAGCCGATTTACCGCTCGCAGCGGCTACCTCCTCTTCGCTGAGCGGCTCGC
>CATJNN010000116.1 GCA_949742185.1 uncultured Clostridia bacterium
AAATAACAGCCGACGTAAGCGAATGCGTTAAAAAAGCGACGGAGGACAGCCGATACAGCGCGCTGAACGGCAAAACAATTTATGCTTTCGGCGACAGTATAGTGTACGGTCATACCAAGCCGGAGCAGTCGTTTATGAAGCTTTTGTCAGATGATTACGGTATGACGTTGAATATGCTTGCCAAAAATGGTGCAACTGTAGTTACGGCGGACAGTTCCTCAAAGGAGGACCCCGACGAGGAAACAACGAGAAATTATATTATAAATCAAATAACGGGCGCGCCCGAAGAAAAGCCTGACATAATTGTTTTTGACGGCTACACAAACGACGCTTACGGCGATAAGTCAACAGACAGCTTTAATGCAAACGGAGCGCATATAAATATATGGGAGTATTTGGGTACCGTTCAGGGAAAAGACGCATCGGAGTTTGATACGTCCACCTTTGCGGCGGATTTGAAAAAATCATATATGAGATGCGCCAAAAATGGGGCGATACGCCTATTGTGTTTACAACAATCCACAAATCGGCAAGCAGAGATTGGCAGACTCAGTGCAAGCTGAGAGAATTGTCGTTTGAAATATGTAATGAATGGGGCGTTGGCGTTGCCGATGTATTCGAGAATGCAGGTCTTGACACGCGCGATACAGAGCAAATGACGCGGTACATTATAGGCGGAAACGGTGCTCACCCAACCGCAGACGCATGCAGGGAATTTTACATTCCTGTCATGGCAAAAAAGCTGAACGAAGTATTGTCGTCTGATAATATGCAGAAATCATCGGCAAGCGTCACCATAGCTGTTACAAGCTGTAACAGCCGTGCGAAAATGCTTGCGTATGGCAGCGAATATCAGCCGAAACTGATACTTACATACGACAGTGACATTGAAACTATACCAGAAAAGGACGGCGCGGTATATTCGGTTATAACAAAAGCTGTATCGGATAATCCTGTCGTAGATATAAGCAGAATATCAAACAGCGCGAATATTACAGGTTATCAGGTAACGGTTGCAAGGGATAACGAGCAAATAAGCCAAACAGTCATTGAACGCGGAAATAATATAAACGGCTTGGACAGTATTGATGTAACGGCGTCAGAGGGCGACGACATAGAAGTTGCGCCTATATACGAATACAAAAAAACACTTTCTTATGGCAGCGGTGTTACTCTTGCGGATGTTTTCCCTGACGGACGCTATAATATAACCGTTACAAACGGTTCGGCAAATCATACGGATTTGTATGTAAACGGTTATATGGCGGCAAACAACATAGACCAGAACGGCGCAGGCAGAAGCGTATCAACAGGCTCAACCTATACAGCAAACGATATAAGAGCTGAGGGTAATGAGCAAAAAATTACAATTCAGACTAAGGACAGCGCAAACAGCCTGTCATATGTTAAGATTGTGAAATCGCCGTCTGTTGCAGCTCCCCGAAAGAAAATTTTTATAACAGGCGACTCGCTTGTCGCTAATTATTACGGCGG
>CATJNN010000117.1 GCA_949742185.1 uncultured Clostridia bacterium
AAACGGAAGCTGCCGCCGCGCCGTCTAAATCGATTGATTATAAGGCGGGCGACATGGTTGAGCATAAAAAGTTCGGCAAAGGTATGATTGTGTCGGTTCAGCAATTCGGTAAAGATGCAAAGCTTGAAATTGCGTTTGACAGCGTTGGGACTAAGCATCTTATGGCAGTTTTTGCCAAGCTAAAAAAATTATAAGCGATATTGCGAAAAATGGGGATATATGATATAATTAGCGGGAATTTCGGAAGCCGCGCTATAATTGGCTTGAGCTGAAGCGGCTGTTTTACATTTTATGTTGATAAAAACGAGGTAGGGAAATTGGCAGAGAAAAAGAAAACAAAAAAGACCGCGGCGAAAAAGAAAACGCCGTCTAAAGCAAAGAAAAAATCAACGCAGAAGCTGCCCGCGTACAGCATGTGGATTGTTGTGTGCGCGCTTTTGACAGTGGCGTTGTTCGTATTTTTATACATAGACGCGGGGGCGGCTTTAAATCATGCCGTGAAGATATTTTTAATGGGACTTTTCGGGAAGACTGCATATCTTATTCCTATTGCGCTTGGGGGATTGACGGTTTATTTATCGCGCACGAGGGATATGCGAAGGTTTGAGATAAAGTCTGCGTTTGTTTTTGGTCTGCTTCTGGATATAGCTTCGCTTGTGCATTTGTGCGAAAAGGTGGTCATTCCGGTTTCATCTGCGTATTCTTATGGTACGCAGGGGACTGGCGGCGGACTTTTCGGCGGCGCAGTGGGATATGGTCTTTATGCGGTATGTCACCGTGTTGTGCCTATAATTGTTCTGTTTGCGCTGCTTGTTGTGTTGGCGAGCGTTATCACGAAGGTCTCTATAGTGTCCGCAGTAACGACGTTTATAAAAGGATTTTTTACAGGGATAAAGGATGAGGTTACGGATATTCAGCCTGTTGATAATTTTGAGGTCGGCGCGCAGACTACTCAGAAGCTTATTGAGCATACGCAGAAAAAGCATACGGAGGTGTTTGACTTACCGATAGATATTGAACCTGAAAAACCTGTAAAAAAGAAAAAGAAGAAGCAGGAGCAAGAGAACGTTCAAAATGAGCCTGAGTCGGAGGTTAATGTTATAACGCCGGAGCTGCCGGAGGATATCTTTCATGCTATAGACGAGACTGTTCCGCATCGGATCGAGGATCAGGCAATTTACGAGCCGGAAACAGCGGTTCGGGAGGACAAGCCCGAATCGGTTAATGAGGAACCTGTTAAGGCTGAGATTAAGAAAAAAGAAAAGAACATGACCGACGAGGAAAAAAGCTCAATGGAGAATGAGCTTAACGAAGCTATGAAAGCGGAAAAACCCGAGTATGTTTTTCCGCCTGTTGAGCTTCTTGCCGCGCCTAAGGCTGTCAGCAGCGATATTCGGCGCGAGATGTATGAGACGGCAAACAGACTTATTGAAGTTCTGCGCGATTTTGGCGTGGAGGCAAAGCTCTTGCAGGTTACGCAGGGACCTGCCGTGACGCGTTATGAAATACAGCCAAGCACAGGCGTTAAGCTCAGCAAGATTTCAGGGCTTTCCGAGGATATTGCGCTTAATCTTGCCGTGCCGACAGTTTTGGTTGCGCCCGTGCCGGGCAAGGCGGCTGTGGGAATTGAGATTCCGAACAGAGAGGTCGGCATGGTTTCTATCCGCGAGATGATTGCTTCAAAGGAATTTCAGACGGCTAAGTCGAAAATTTCTTTCGCGATAGGTAAAGATATTGCAGGGCGCGTCATTGTCGGCGATCTTGCGAAAATGCCGCATCTTCTGATTGCAGGACAGACGGGATCGGGTAAGAGCGTGTGCATAAACACGATTATAACGAGTATTTTATACAAGGCAAATCCTGATGAAGTGAAATTTATAATGGTCGACCCGAAGGTGGTTGAGCTTGGAGTTTATAACGGCATACCAAATCTGCTTATTCCTGTAGTGACTGACCCGAAGCGTGCGGCGGGCGCGCTTAACTGGGCGGTGCAGGAGATGATGAAGCGGTATGAAATGTTTGCCGAGGCGGGAGTGCGTAATCTTACAGGCTACAACGAGCTTTTAGAAAAAAACGGCGAGGAAAAGATTTCGCAGATTGTTATTATTATAGACGAGCTTGCCGACCTTATGATGGTTGCGGCAAAAGAGGTTGAGGATTATGTGTGCCGTTTGACGCAGCTTGCGCGCGCAGCGGGAATACATCTTATAGTCGCGACCCAACGTCCGACGGTTGACGTTATCACAGGGCTTATCAAGGCGAATATTCCGTCTCGTATTGCGTTTTCTGTGGCGAGCCAGACGGACAGCCGCACAATACTTGACCGGGGCGGAGCAGACAAGCTTTTGGGCAAAGGAGACATGCTTTATTTTCCGACCGGAGCAAGCGCCGCTACGCGCGTTCAGGGCGCGTTTGTTTCTGACGAGGAAATTGAGAAACTTGTGGACTTTTTGAAAGAGGAATGTGAGGATAATACATACAGTGAGGATTTGGCGGAGCAGATAGAGAGATGCGCTATAGGCGAAAACGGCGTCACTCCTGACGAAAAGGACGACGGAGACGAGTTTTTGCCGCGCGCGATACAGCTTGCGGCGGAGCTTGGGCAGATTTCAACGGCTATGGTACAGCGTAAGCTGAAGGTTGGATATGCGCGCGCCGGTCGAATTATAGACCAGATGGAAGACAGGGGAATCATCAGCGGCGCGAACGGAAGTAAGCCGCGTCAGGTGTATTTGGACAGAATCCAGTATATGAACACTGAGGCGGCTTTGGCAAATACCGATAGTGATGGTGATGAGGACGAAGGGATTGTGTGATGAATAACGATTTTCTTCCCATATCGCGGGCGGACATGGAAAAGCGCGGCTGGGACGAGCTTGATTTTCTTTATATTGTGGGGGACGCGTATGTGGACCATCCGAGTTTTGGACACGCCATAATTTCGCGCGTGCTTGAAAAGCATGGATATAAGGTTGGTATTTCGGCTTTGCCGGATTGGCATAGTACGGATGATTTCACAAAACTCGGCAGACCGCGGCTCGGAGTTTTGGTGTGTGCGGGAAACATAGACAGCATGGTGAATCATTACACAGCGGGCAAAAAAAAGCGCCATGATGATTTTTATGCGCCCGAAAATAAAGCCGGACAGCGTCCGGACCGCGCGACTATTGTGTACTGTAACCGAGTACGCGAGGCGTTCGGGGATATTCCTGTTATTATAGGCGGCGTTGAGGCGAGCTTAAGGCGGTTTGCACACTATGACTACTGGGATGACAAGGTGCGCCGCTCTATTCTTTTGGATAGCCGCGCGGATTTGCTTATTTACGGTATGGGAGAAAAACAAATTGTTGAGATTGCAGATTTGCTAAGCGTGGGAGTGCCCGTTGAGGATATTACTGCCGTGAAAGGGACATGTTTTCTGTCTAAAAGAGACGATTTTTCCGACAGCGTGGAAATACCGTCGTATGAGGAGTGCGTTGCGGACAAGCGCGCATATGCGGAGTCGTGTCGTATACAGTATTATGAGCAGAATCCGTATACGGGAAAGACCATAGTTCAGAAACATGCAAACCGCGCTCTTGTGCAGCTTCCGCCCATGGAACCGCTGACCACGGAGGAGATGGACGAGGTTTACGGATTACCATATATGAAAAATTATCATCCGATATATGAAAAAGACGGCGGCATAGACGCGATACGCGAGGTTAAATTTAGTCTTACCAGCTCGAGGGGATGCTTTGGCAGCTGCAATTTCTGCGCGCTGGCGTTTCATCAGGGAAGAATTGTTACAGCCAGAAGTCAGGCTTCGCTTATTTCAGAGGCGGAGGAGATGGTGAAAGACGCTGATTTTAAAGGATATATACACGATGTCGGCGGACCGACTGCAAATTTTCGCGCTCCGGCATGCGGCAGGCAGCTAAAGCATGGCGCGTGTAAGGACAGGCAGTGTCTTTTTCCAAAGCCTTGTCCGAACATGAAAATTGACCACAGAGAATATACGGAGCTTTTGAAAAAGCTGAGAAAGATAGATGGCGTTAAAAAAGTGTTCATTCGTTCGGGCATTCGATTTGATTATCTGATTAACGATAAAAACGACGAATTTTTTTACGAACTTTGCGAGCATCATATAAGCGGACAGCTAAAGGTTGCGCCGGAGCATGTATCAGACAGGGTTTTAAGATATATGGGCAAGCCTGAAAACAGCGTGTATGAGAGGTTTTGCAGTAAATATAAAAATATAAATGAGAAGCTTGGAAAAAAGCAGTATCTTGTGCCTTATCTGATGTCGAGCCATCCGGGAAGCACGCTTAAAGACGCGGTTCTGCTTGCGGAATATCTTCATGCAAATCATCTTAATCCGCAGCAGGTGCAGGATTTTTATCCCACTCCGGGAACGATTTCAACATGCATGTTTTATACTGAGCTTGACCCGTTCACGATGAAAAAAGTGTATGTGCCGAAGTCGCCAAAAGAGAAAGCGATGCAGAGAGCTCTGCTTCAATATAAAAATCCCGATAATTACAAGCTTGTGCGCGACGCTTTGGTGCGGGCGGGCAGAACAGATTTGATAGGCTTTGACAGTAAATGCTTAATACGCCCGCAAAAAGGCGTGAATATAGGAAAGAGAGGTAGTTCTGATGGCAAAAATATTAAGCGGAAAAATAGTATCGCAAAAAATAAGAGACGGACTGAAAACGAAGGTCGAAAAGCTGAAAAAAGAGGGGATAGCTCCGGGGCTCGCCGTGGTAATAGTAGGAGATGACCCTGCAAGCAGAATTTATGTTAATTCTAAGAAAAAAGCCTGCGCGGAGCTTGGAATTTATTCCGAGGAGCACGCGCTTCCCGTGTCAACAACGGAGGAGGAGCTTTTAAAGCTGGTTGAGGAGCTGAATAATAAGTCTGATATTTCGGGTATACTTGTGCAGCTTCCGCTGCCCGAGCATATAAACGAGGAGAATATTATTTTAGCGATTGACCCCAAAAAAGATGTGGACGCGTTTCATCCCGTAAACGTGGGGAAAATTATGGTTGGAAATTACGATTTTGTTCCGTGCACTCCCGCGGGAGTTATGGAGCTTATTGCAGAGTCCGGAGTTGATATTGCGGGGAAAGAGTGCGTTGTCGTGGGCAGAAGCAATATAGTGGGCAAGCCGCAGGCAATGCTGCTTCTGCATAAAAACGGTACCGTTACTGTTTGCCATTCAAAGACGAAAGACCTTAAAGAAAAAACTAAAAAAGCGGATATTCTTGTTGCCGCGGTTGGCGTACCTGAGATGATAACGGGCGATATGATTAAAGAAGGCGCGGTTGTTATCGACGTTGGCATGAACAGGCTGGCAGATAAAAAGCTTGTGGGCGACGTGCATTTTGAAAGCGCGGAAAAAGTTGTGTCAGCTATAACGCCTGTGCCGGGGGGAGTTGGGCCCATGACGATTGCTATGCTTATGAAGAATACGGTGAAGGCGGCTGTTATTAATCGGACAGGCTTGAAATGATTGACTGGCTTGCGTCGTTTTTCGGCGCGTCGGACGCGGCGTTATGTATTTTATGCGGAAAGTCGGTGAAGCGTGAGGAAGCGGCTTTGACAGTTGAAAGCAACGGGATTTGCAGCAGCTGTATGCGGGAACTGGAAGATGTGTCAAACATCGGCTCGTTTGAGGGAACGGCGCACACAAGCTTTATTCTTGCTCCGTATTTTTACAGAGG
>CATJNN010000118.1 GCA_949742185.1 uncultured Clostridia bacterium
ACGGCGGGGACAAGCAGTGATGGAAATTGTGAGAATGACGATAGATGATGTTGACAGTGTTACAGCTATCGACAATGCATGTTTTACTGTGCCATGGTCGCGCAGTTCATTTATTGATGAAATGAATAATAAGCTTGCAGTATATTTTTTGGCAAAGCATGAGGGAAAAGAGATTGGATACTGTGGTTTTTGGAACGTGTCCGGCGAGGGTGACATTATGAATATTGCGGTGCTTCCGGAATATCGGCGTTTGGGAGCCGCAAGCAGAATGATAGAGGAGATGGTGCGGTGCGCCATATCTCTGGGATTAACGGTTTTAACGCTTGAGGTTCGTGAAAGTAATTATGCGGCTCAGAATTTATATGAAAAGTATGGTTTTAAAAAGCTTGGCGTACGCAAAAGATATTATAGCGATAACCGTGAGGATGCGTGGATTATGACAAAGGAGTTGAGAGTTTGAACGATGTTTTGATTTTGGGGATTGAAAGCTCCTGTGATGAAACAGCGGCGGCGGTGGTAAGAAACGGACGGGAAATGCTGTCTAATGCTATTCACACGCAGATTAATATACATAGGGAATACGGCGGTGTGGTGCCTGAAATAGCTTCGCGGAGTCATGTGGAGAAAATTGATTCGGTGATTGACGCTGCAATGAACGAGGCGGGAATCACTTTTGATATGCTGAACGCCGTTGCGGTAACGTATGGACCAGGGCTTATAGGCGCGCTGCTTGTCGGCGTATCGTCGGCAAAGGCGCTTGCATATGCGATTAAAAAGCCTCTTGTGCCTGTGCATCATATAAAGGGGCATATTATGGCGAATTTTATTGCTCATCCGAATTTAAAGCCGCCTTTTGTATGCCTTGTAGCATCCGGAGGGCACAGCCATATTGTTGAGGTGAGAGATTATACTGATTTTCATATTTTGGGCAGAACGCGCGATGATGCGGCGGGGGAAGCGTTTGATAAAATAGCGCGCGTGCTTGGACTGGGATATCCGGGAGGAGCAAAGATAGACGTTCTCGCTAAATTGGGGAATGCCGAAGCTGTTGATTTTCCGCGCGTTAGAATAGACAGGGATAAAAATTGTCTTGATTTTTCGTTCAGCGGAGTAAAAACAGCAGTTATAAATTATCTGCATAAGCTTGACCAGAACGGACAAGCTTATGACAAAGCGGATATTGCCGCAAGCTTTCAAGCGGCTGTAACAGACGTGCTTTGCGAGCATACGCTGGAAGCGGCGCGGAAAACGGATAATAAAATTATTGCGTTAGCGGGCGGCGTTGCGTCGAACAGCGAGCTTAGAGCAAAAATGACAAGACTTGCCGTGAAAGAAGGAATAGAGGTTGTATATCCGCCGCCGGTGCTGTGTACAGATAATGCGGCGATGATTGCATGCGCCGGATATTACGGTTATATGAAGAATGATTTTGCTGATTTAACTCTTAATGCGGTTGCGTCGCTTCCGCTTGAAGATGAGTCGTGACAGAAAAGGGGAATAAGACGATGGTGAAAGAAAATTTAACAATGCTGACCGATTTTTATGAGTTCACAATGGCAAACGGTTTTTTCGCGGAGGGCTATCGTGATAAAATTGCGTATTTTGATATGTTTTTTCGTAAAGTTCCTGATGACGGCGGTTTTGCGATTATGGCTGGTGTGGAACAGATTATTGACTATTTAAAGAATCTGAATTTCACGGATGAGGATATTGAATATCTGAGAAGTAAAAAAATTTTTGATGAAAAATATCTCGAATATCTGCATAATTTTGAGTTTCTGTGCGATGTCTGGGCTATACCCGAAGGAACGCCGATTTTTCCGATGGAGCCTATTGTTATTGTGCGCGGTCCTGTGGTGCAGGCTCAGTTTATTGAGACTATGATTTTGCTGACAGTAAATCATCAAAGTCTTATTGCAACTAAATCAAATCGTATAGTGCGCGCCGCTGAAGGACGTCCTGTTATGGAATTTGGTTCAAGAAGGGCGCAGGGATATAGCGCGGCGGCGCTGGGCGCGCGAGCTTCATACATTGCAGGATGCGTTGGCACGGCGTGCGCGATTGCCGACAGGGATTATGGCGTACCGGCGTTGGGAACTATGGCGCACAGTTGGGTACAGCTTTTTGACACAGAATATGATGCGTTTAAGGCGTATGCTGAAAACTATCCCGATAGCTGTACGCTGTTGATTGATACCTACAATGTTTTAAAATCAGGGCTTCCAAACGCAATACGTGTGTTTAACGAGGTGCTTCTGCCTAAGGGGTATCGTCCCAAAGGCGTGCGTATTGACAGCGGAGATATAACATATTTATCAAAACGCTGCCGCAAAATGCTTGACGAGGCTGGATTTTCGGATTGCGCCATTGTTGCGTCAAATTCTCTGGATGAGTATTTAATTCGCGATATGCTGATACAAGGCGCGCAGATTAATTCATTTGGTATCGGAGAGCGGCTTATCACCTCGCGCTCGGAGCCTGTGTTCGGAGGTGTTTATAAGCTTGCGGCTGTGGAAGATAATAAGGGAGAAATTATTCCTAAAATAAAAGTGAGCGAGAATGTTGCTAAGATTACGCTTCCCGGGTTTAAGCAGGTGTACAGGCTTTATTCGCGCGAAACAAGCGCGGCTATTGCGGATGTGGTAACACTGCATGACGAGGTTATTAATGGCGGAGAGCCGTATACTTTATTTGACCCTGAACATACATGGAAACATAAAACGGTGACGGATTTTTATGCTCGTCCTTTGCTTAAACCGATATTTAAGAAGGGGAAATGTGTGTATGATATGCCTTCGCTTGAAGTTTTGCGAGAGTATTGTCAGGCAGAAATTAACGGGCTTTGGGAGGAGGTTAAACGATTTGAGAATCCGCATAAATATTATGTGGACTTTTCGCAGAAGCTTTGGAATATGCGTCATAAACTGTTAGAGGAACATCAAGTGTAAGAATTTGTTGTTATATAACATTAGTGTATCAATAAAAGCATATCGTTTTATGGTATGCTTTTATTAAGTTATATGATGAGAGATGCTTGGATATATAAATTATACATAAATTTTTAGGAGATATTGTGTAAAGTCGCTGCATAAACATAAGAAAAAAACGGTGGTGAGTTAAATGTTTATGATTAAAAGAAAATTGGTTATTTGTATTATGCTTTGTATAATGGCAGGACTTTTGACGGGGGTGGGGCTCCAATACATACCCAATGTAGGAGTATTTGGATTTGGCAACGGCGATACCCTGCGCGTTATCGTTGACGCGGGGCATGGCGCGTATGAGTAATGCTTTAAAGTGCCCAAAATGTCGATTTTAAGCCGTTTTTGCGCCTCTATCGATGCAGGGCAGGAGCATTAAAATGTGGATTAAATTACAGAAGAATAGCAGTAAACCGTTTTTGTATGAAAAAGAGCTTGTCCCATTGTGGGACAAGCTCTTTTAATAATATAATCGTTACTGTAAATACTAATTATATTATGGAGGGAATAAATATGTCAAATAATTTAGCAAACGAAAGCAGCC